>JASFLD010000187.1:0-7658 GCA_050118275.1 Gemmatimonadales bacterium | reverse complement strand
GAGATCTGTCGGATCTGGAGGATCTGCACCGGCGCCTGGACGAGCGGAAGGCCCTAGAAGACATCGTCAGCGTGAATCAGGAGATGCACGAGCTGGTGCAACTGCTCCCGGACGTGGCGAAGTCGGAGTGCAACGTCCTCATTCAAGGCTCCAGCGGCTCGGGAAAGGAACTCGTCGCCCAGGTCATTCACAACCTGAGCCCGCGCAAGTACGGGCCTTATATCAAGATCAACTGTGCGGCTCTGCCCGCTACTCTCCTGGAGTCCGAGCTGTTCGGATACGTGAAGGGGGCCTTCACCGACGCGAAGCGTGACAAGCCGGGACAGTTCTGTCTGGCCAACGGGGGGACTCTTCTGCTGGACGAGATCAGCGAGATGGACCCCGCCCTCCAGGTGAAACTGCTCCGAGTGCTCAACAACGGGGAGTATCAGCCGCTGGGCTCCACCAAGGCATTTCACACCGATGCTCGGATCCTGGCGGCTACCAACGCCGATCTTCAGGAACGCATCGCGGCCGGGAGTTTCAGAGAGGATCTCTACTTCCGGATCAACGTCGTGAATCTGCGCATCCCGCCTCTGCGCGAGCGGCCGGCCGACATCCCGCTGCTGGCGGACCACTTCATCAAGAAGTTCAGGGCGAAGACCCGGAGGCCCATCCGCCGGGTAGCGCCCGAGGCCCTCGCCGCCCTGCGGCGGTACTCATTCCCCGGTAACGTCCGGGAGTTAGAGAACGCCGTCGAGCACGCCTTCGTCATGTGTCACGGCGAGGAAATCGAACTGCAGCATCTACCGGCATCGATCACACAAGAGGCCAGTCTGGTGACCGGTGTGACACGCAATAAGCGAAGCGAACGGGAGGTCATCGAAGAAACCCTCCAGCGGCACGGAGGAAACCGGACCCGCGCCGCCGAGGAGCTGGGTATCCATCGCTCGACGCTCTGGCGGAAGATGCATACGTACGGGTTGGGGTAGCGAAACTTCCTGTCCCGCACACCGAATCGTGAAAGGGGGCGGGACATCGTGATAGAGCCACAAAGTCACTCGTCCACCTCGGATTCGGGAGAGGACGCCCCCAGAGCGACCGCGTCCGAAGCGCTCTCGGCGGAGCGGTTCGAGGCCGTTGTGCAGAGCATCTCGGACGGTGTGCTGACGGTGGACAGGGAGTGGCGCATCACCTGCTTCAATCGGGCCGCCGAGCAGATTACCGGGTACCGCCGCCCCGACGTGGTCGGTCGCTTCTGCTACGACGTTCTCCGCTCCGATCTCTGTCTGGACGCATGCCCGATGCAGCGCACCCTCGAGACGGGGAAGCCGGTCGCGGGTCTAGTCGTGTACATCACGGACGCCCAGGATCGCAGAGTGCCTGTCAGCGTTTCGACGGCGCTCTATCGCGACCCGCGAGGCCGCCTTATTGGAGGCGTCGAGACTTTCCGGGACCTTCGACAGGTCGAAGCCCTCAGGAAGCGGGTCGAGAAGAGCTACACCTCCGGTGACATCGTCAGCCGGAATCCCAGGGTTCGCGAAGTCCTCGGCCTGCTGCCCGTGGTGGCAGAGAGCGACAGCACCATACTGATCAGAGGCGCCACGGGCACGGGCAAGGAGCTGCTTGCCCGTGCTTTGCACAACCTCAGCCCCAGGAAAGACGGGCCCTTCGTCGCCGTCAATTGCGCATGTTTTCCCGAGACCCTGGTGGACTCCGAGCTGTTCGGATACGAGAAGGGAGCGTTCACTGGCGCGAACCGGGCCAAGCCGGGCCGCTTCGCCCGGGCGGAGGATGGAACGCTGTTCCTGGACGAGGTGGGGAATCTCCCTCTACCGGTGCAGGCAAAGCTCCTCCGCGTCTTGCAAGAAAGGACCTACGAACCCCTGGGAGGAACGCGCACCCTACAGACCAACGCACGTATCATCGCCGCCACCAATCAGGATCTCGCGGAGATGGTGGATGAGGGCAGCTTCCGCCGCGATCTCTACTACCGCATCAACGTAATCGAGCTCGATCTGCCACCCTTGCGCGAGCGTCCAGAAGACGTGCTGCCTTTGGTTCAGCACTTCATCCGCCAATTGGCCCTGCTGCACGAGAAGCCGGTGGAAGGAGTCACACCCGAGGCTCTGCAGATCCTCATGACCCACGACTACCCCGGGAATATTCGGGAACTCGAGAACATCGTGGAGCACGGCTTCGTGCTGACCACCGGTCCGCTCATCGGCATCGAGCACCTACCCGGATGGTTGGTGGAGAGGAACCAGGGAGCGATTCCGCCCGAGAGCCTGGAGGACTGCCAGAGACGGGTGATCCTCTCGGCTCTAGAGCGGAACGAGGGGAACCGAATGGCCACCGCCGATGAGTTGGGCATCCACAAATCGACGCTCTACCGGAAGATGCGCCGGCTCGGTCTGCTCCCGCCTGACAAACCGGCGGGGCAGGAGGCTAGGCGTCCCAGATGACCAGGATGACCGCACCGTCGCGACTGGAGAACGGGCCATGGCTGGCGTGGGCCGGTATGCATTGATAGGTGCCGGGTCCGTGTTCGACTCCCGCCTCCTCGTATTCGCCCTCCAACACGAAGTGCTGCTCGCAGTAAGTATGCACGTGAGCGTCGATTCGGAAGCCCGGCGGAAGCTTCAACAGCACTGACCGCGTTTCCCCTTCCTCCCGCAGGACCTTGATCATGGTGCCCTCGGGATAGGCGCTCGTCTCCTTCCACGCCATCTGGTTGGCGTCCAGCGTGATCTCGGTCATGGTTCCGTCTCCTTTCCGGTGCAGGCTCGGTTGGTCGGACCGGCCGTCAAACCATCACGCCGACATCCCCACCCCCACTCTCCCGACGCATGCAAGGCCAAGACCAGGGGCTCGCACGTCAAACCACCCGAACCGCGTGTGAAGATCGGAGTGCAATATCGCGACTCGTTCGGCTCGAAGTCGCAGATTTGCCTTCAACGCGAGTGGCCCCGGTTCGGAATCAGCCCCGCGGAATCCCAACGCCACTAATGTCCTGAGCCGTATGTGTGGTCCGATCGTTCCTGGCATGCATGCTGCCTTGTTCAACAATGGGCACGCACTTCAACAAGGAGGAAACGATGAAGCGCAAGAAGGAGATGATGCCCGAGTATCCCAAGTACTACCAGCCTGACTACTCGGGACGGCCCTTGCAGTACGTCACGGACACGGACGGGAACGGTTGGCTCTGTGACAAGGGCGTCGACCCGAAGTCCGACCTCAAGAAGCAGGGCTGCTGGCGTTGTGATGAGGTGACCTTCCCCTACGGCGGCCGGTGATCAAGCTCGCCCGTGGGGCGACCGCGGATTCGAGGCGCGAGTCCGACTCCAGTCTCGCACCGTGACGAGCCGCCCGTCGGCACGAGCGTTTCCCGCCAGCCAGCCGCCTGGACAAGCGCCGCTCGAGCATCAACGCTGCGGGCGGCCTGTCCCTTCCCCGGCAAAACCCCGAGGCCTGTCGCGCGTAGTGCGATGTGTGAAGCTGGAATTTGGCCGTAGCACAGCGCGAGATCACCGGCGTGAGGCGGCGAACCGCGGGATGAATCGAAAGATCATCGTCGTCACGGCACTGGCGACATCGATAGGGTCCGGACTATCGGGCTGCGCGCGAGTCACGGCCGCGCAAGTGGCTGTGCCGGACCCTCGAGTCAGCGGCGACACGGCGCGGTCCTTCGAACGACTCCAGGCGCTGCTCGATAGCCTCGTGAGCGCGCATGACAACGTCCGCAGCGGCGTGCTGCTGGTGACGGGCCCGGACTGGGACTGGAAGGGAGCCAGCGGAGTGGCGTTCGAGGAGAGTGGACAGCCCACCCTACCGGACGACCAGTTCGTCATCAACAGCGTGGCGAAGATGATGACGGCCACCATCGTCATGCAGCTCATCGAGGCCGGCCGACTGGGCCTGGACGATCCGATCGCCCGGTACCTTCCCGACTCGCTGATCGCCGGGCTGCACGTCTTCCAAGGTCAGGAGTACAGCCAGTCGATCACCGTGCGGCACCTGTTGAGCCACACCAGCGGCATAGTGGACGACTGGAGGTGCGCGGACTTCTTCGACCAGGTGGCGGCGGATTCGGCTCGGCGGTGGACGCCGGAGGAAACAGTACGCTTCGTCAAAGATCGCTGCGCGCCAGAGTTCAAGCCCGGCGACGGGTTCCATTACTCTGACACCGGTTACAACCTGATCGGCCTGCTCCTAGAGAACCTCACGGGCCGCCCGCTGCATGAGTTGTATCGAACGATGCTGCTGGACCCACTAGGGATGGAACACACTTATCGGCCGGCCTACGAAGCCGCTCGGCCGAGCCTTCCCGGGCGCCAACCTTCCGAAAGGTACCTCGACGACATCGAGTGCACGTTGTGGCCGTCGGTGATGACGGCCGACTGGGCTGGCGGCGGTATGGTTTCCACGACGGAAGATCTCACCCGGTTCCTGCGCGCCTTCGTGCGCAACGAGATCTTCGAGGACCCCGCAACGCGAGACGAGATGTTCGCGTGGGTCGAGTCTGGCCCCTTCCACAACTACGGCCTGGGAATCTCGCGCGTGCTGTTCGACCGGTCGGACAATCCCGTGCACGCCGGGCTCGGCGAGCTCTGGGGACACGCCGGGTCGTCACACGTCTTCATGTTCTGCTGGCCGCGGGAAGACGTCACGATTGTCGGGACGTTGAACCAACTTGCCGTGGAGGGGAGCCTCTACGATACGTTAGCCGCCATCATGAAAGCGGTTCTCGAGGTGAGGTCAGGCGCACCGAGATAGCTACGACCGGACAGCGGGCAAACGAGTGGACACCGGAGGCTGGATAAGATGCACAGGGTAGCAAGGGCGATCGCCGCGTTGGCCATCTTCTTTGCTGGGTTACCGACGCTGCGGGCTCAAGACACGGTGAGCGTCCTCACGCCCGAGACCGCCAACGAGGCCCGACTCAATCGACTACAGCCACCCGAACAGGTGATGGACGCCATCGGCGTTCGGCCCGGGATGGTCGGCGCTGAGATCGGGGCCGGTCGGGGTCGCTACGTCGTTCAACTGGCGGTGCGAGTCGGGCAGACCGGTAAGATCTACGGCGAGGACATCGACGCCGACGCGTTGCGGCACCTGGAGCAGCGTTGTGCGCGCTGGGGGCTGACCAACGTCGAGACGATCCTCGGGGACGTCGACGATCCGAAACTTCCCGAGGGTGAACTCGATTTCCTGTTCGTGATATCCGCTTACCATCACTTCGATGACCCGGTCGCGCTGCTAGCCAAGGCCCGCGCGGCGCTCAAACCGAATGGAATGCTGGCCATCGCCGAGTGGCTGCGGAGCACGTCTCCAGAGAAGGTAGAAGCTCAGATGGCGGAGGCTGGTTACAAGCTCGAGCGGACCGAGACCTTTCTAGAAGATAACGGCCTATACATATATGTCTTCCGGATCGATGACGCGCGGCAGCGGTGACGCAAGCATCCCGAACGGCAAAGTGGTACCCTGGAATCGCTCGTCGTTGTGACCGCACACCAGGAGTAAACTGCATCGAACTGTCCGCAGCCGGACCGCCATACGTGAGGTGCTCGATGTACGACTGTTCCCGTGTACGTAGCGCCGCCGTGTTCTCTGTCGCCTTGTTGACCATCGGGGCCTGCTCGGCTGACCACGGGCAGGACCTGGGAACCTGGATCGCCGAGTGGGACACGATCGGCGACACCGTGGTCGTCCGCACGATCAGTGGCAGCGTCTGGGGCGAGCCACGGGAGATGGTCGAGGACCTTTCCATCGGCATCCTCGAGGGCCCTGAAGAGTTGATGTTGGGGTCGATCGCGTCGTTGGCAGTCGACAAGGATGGCGGGATCTACGCCTTCGATAGCCAGGTCCCGGCGCTCCGCTACTTCGACGCCTCCGGCGCCTACGTGCGCACCCTGGGCCGCGAGGGCGGCGGACCCGGCGAGTATAGCGACTTCGTCGGCACGCTGGCCCTGCGCCGCGATGGCAAGATCGTGTTGCCCGATGTGGGCAGCGCGCGGCTCAGCCTCTACGAGCCGGACGGCACGGTCGCGGCGCACTGGCCGGTGCAAGGCGGGATCTTCCCGCGCGCGGATGTCGTGGTGGACAGCGCAGATCACACCTACGTGCCGATTCTCAGCGTGGCGATGCCAGCGACCGAGCCGATGGAAGTCGGCTACCTGCACCTGGATCCGGGAGGTAGCACCGTCGACACGATCCACATCCCAAGCCTCCCGGACGAGCCCCCGCTCGCCTCGATGGGATCCGCCTTCGCCGAGCAGATGGTGAAGACAGTGCGTGGGTTCATGGACCCGGCAAAGCAACACGCCCTGAGCCCGCTGGGCTACATGGTTGTCGGCGTCAACGACGACTACTCGTTCGACATCCGCTGGCGCGACGGCCGAACCATCCGGATCGAGCGCACCCACGAGCCCGTCCTTTACACCCCCGAGGAACGCGCCGAATGGGAGACGGTATTCGACTGGCACAGAGAGGTCGGCTATCCCGTGGACCTAGGGTCGGTGCCCGACCGCAAGCTACCCTGGGCGTCTTTCCTGACCGACGCGGGTGGCCGCATCTGGGTACGTCGCCACGTGGAGGCGCGGAAGGATGACACGGTCGAGCTAGCGGAAGACGCGTCGAATCAGCGTCCGCCCATCTCCTGGATTGAGCCCACCGTCTACGACGTCTTCGAGCCCGACGGCATCTATCTGGGTGAGGTGCGCTTCCCCTGGCGGACCTCGCCGCTGGTCGTCCGCGGCGACACCGCCTGGGGCGTGCGCCGCGGCGGGTTCGATGAGCAGTACATCGTCAGGCTGGTGATGGTGCCGGCGGGATCCGGCACGACCGAATGATGTGACGTTCGCCGCTCGTCAGAATCCCAAACGGTGAAGCATCTCTTCCCAGCGCGGATCCGAGCGCAGCGGCTCGAGACTCGGCAGGGCCTTAACCATGATCATTGTAGGGCTTCGCACTTCGGCCGCTGTGAATAGCGCGTCGAACGCCTCGTCCACGCGTTCGAGTTGTGCGTAGCAGCCCGCTGCGCCCACGGATAAGCGGAAGCCTCGAGATAGAGCTCCAACTCGGCCTCGAGCAGTCCGGTCCAACCCCGCAACTCGTAGGCTGCGCGTACGTCCGCGGCGGCATCCGTCGGCCAGCCCGGACCAGGCCAGCGCGAAGGTCGAGTCCGTCGCCACCGCCTCCTGGAAGTGGGTGAGCGCGAGGCGCATCCCCTCCGCTGTCCGCATTCGCCAATGCGCCCGCCCCCGCAGGTACGCCTCCTGAGCGGACGGGTCGATCTCAGCGCGCCGAGCAGCACTCGGCGCTAGAAGTCATCGGGCCAGATGGTGCACAGCGCGTTCGTGAAGCGCGGGTCGGAGCGAAGTTCCCTGTAGCGCGGGACGACCCGGAGGAAGCCGACGAGAAACGATCGTACCTCGATCATTTGCTCGAGATACGGGAAGGCCGCGTCGAACCCGTCGATACCGAGGCTGAGGACGAAGAGATAGTATGGATCAACGTATTCTTCCGTCGCTCGCAAGCGGAGCTCCTCGAGTATCTGCCGCGCCCTCTCGGTCTCGCCGCTGAACGCATGGACGACTCCTCTGAGGGCCACGGGTATGATGACCCGGCCGAAGCTCGCGATCGCCTCATCGAAATCGCTCGCCGACTCTCCCAGGTTG
>JASFLD010000186.1:0-7658 GCA_050118275.1 Gemmatimonadales bacterium | reverse complement strand
GCCTGAGATGCTGAGGCCGAAAGACTTCTTGCGGATGTATCGGTTGGTGCGTGCGAGCGCGTCCGATCGACAGTTGGGCGCGGCAGCGCGTGAGATCCAATACACGCTCAATCCGCATCCCGCAGGGCAACTGGATCTGAACGTACCGATGCACGCCGGCGAGCCGGTCCCTGGGATCCAGCACAAGTATAGGGACACGGTGTTGCTGTTCCCGGGCGCGGGTCAGACCTGTCACGCCTATTGCACCTATTGTTTTCGCTGGCCCCAATTCGTCGGGTTGGACGATCTGAAGTTCGCCAGTCGTGAGGCGGACGCCTGGCGGTCGTACTTGGAGGCACATCGTGAGGTGACCAGCGTCCTGGTCACGGGCGGCGATCCGATGATCATGCGGACGAAGGTCCTGCGGCGCTACATCGAGCCGTTGCTCGATCCGGCGTTGGAGCACATTCGTAGCATCCGCATCGGCAGTAAGGCGTTGGCCTACTGGCCGTATCGCTTCGTCAGCGATTCGGACGCCGACGAGCTTCTCGCGTTGTTCGAGAGGGTGCGGCGAGCGGGCAAGCACGTGGCGTTCATGGCGCACTACAGTCATCCACGAGAGCTGGAGACGCCGATATCACAGCGAGCCGTCGCGCGGCTGCAGGATACCGGCGTCACGATCCGTAGCCAGGCGCCGCTCATCCGCCACGTCAACGATTCGGTAGACGATTGGGCCGAGCTGTGGAAGCAGCAGGTGCGGCAGGGGATCGTTCCTTACTACATGTTCGTGGAACGCGACACGGGCGCGCGTCAGTACTTCGATGTCCCGTTGGCGCGGGCGTACACGATATTCAACGGCGCCTTCCGCCAGGTTTCCGGCCTGGCCAGGACGGTGAGGGGTCCGTCGATGTCTGCGCTGCCGGGCAAGGTGCTGGTGAGCGGCGTGACCGTCATTCAGGGGGAGCGGGTCTTCATCCTGGAGTTTTTGCGCGGCCGCGATCCTCTGTGGGTCGGACGTCCGTTCTTGGCCCGGTTCGATCCCGAGGCGACCTGGCTGGACGAGTTGAAGCCGGCGTTCGGCGACACCGAGTTCTTCTACGAGGAGCGGTTGCGGGAGATCATGAACCGCGGCCGTCGACGCCGTGCGCGGCCGGAGCCGGAAGAGACTTGGCGCCCGCTCCAGGCTGACGGTGACGTAGTGGGCCAGGAAACGGCAGGCTGACTGCGCACAAGCGCGAGATCGTCACCTTCCTCACCCGGCCGAAGTGTGCCGGGCCGCCGTCCTTCCATCGGGACCACGACACGTGATAACTTGAACGCGCCGCGACCCGGGGGTCGATGCCCCCGGGTTTCTGGTACTGTCCAATCGCGAGGGCCCGCAGCTGCAAGCGCACCCGAAGAGAGGTAGGGGGGAAATCCAGCTGGCGTCGGTGCTGGTGCTGATCGGCACGATGCTGGTGGACATGATCGGCTTTGGCATCGTCCTGCCGTTGCTGCCGTTCTACGCGGTACAGTTCGGAGCGGCCGACTGGCTGGTGGGCCCACTGGTCGCGTCGTTCTCGCTTGCTCAACTCATCGCGACTCCCTTCTGGGGAAGGATCTCCGACCGCTACGGGAGACGCCCGCTGCTCTTGGCTGGCCTGGTCTTCTCCGCCGTATCCTACGTGCTGTTCGGACTCGCCACGTCGGTCCTCGTGTTGTTCATCTCTCGGATCGTGCAGGGCGCCTCGGGAGGGACGATCGCCGTCGCCCAGGCCTACGTCGCCGATACCACGGCGCCCGAACGGCGTGCGCAAGTTCTGGGTTGGCTGTCGGCCGCCACCGGCGCCGCTTTCATGATCGGGCCCGCGCTCGGCTCCTGGGCCTACCAGTGGGGCGGTCACATGGCGCCCGGCTTCTTCGCCGCTGCTCTCTGCGTCCTCAACCTCGCCTTCGGTCTGAGGTTCCTGCCGGAGCCGGCGGCGCTGCGAAGCCGGGCCGACGCGAGTCTCGCTGTCCCCCCGCTACGCGACGTCATGCGGACGGCGCTCCGGCAGCCGCTCTTCAGGATGATCGCCATCTATTTCCTCGGCATCGGCGCTTTCTCGTCGATCACCGCGATCTTTCCCCTCTTCCTCAATGTCCGATTCGGGATCGACGAGACCAACGTCGGCTACGTCTTCCTGGCCGTGGGAGCGGTGTCGGTCCTGGTGCGCGGCCTAATCGTGGGCCCGGCGGTTCACCGCTTCGGCGAGCCGTGGGTCTCCCGTGCTGGCGCGGCGGCCCTGGCCCTCGGGTTGGGGTTGGGTGCCGTGGCTCACACCTATCCGACGCTCGCCCTCGCCATCGCGCTCCTCGCCGGCGGGACGGGAACTCTGTTCCCGCCGCTCGCCGCGCTGATCTCTCGCTCGGCGGCGCCCGAAGTGCAGGGCAGCACCCTCGGGATCAACCAGTTCTTCGGAGGGGTGGCGCGGGTCTGCGGCCCGCTGTGGGGAGCGGCCGTCTTCGACTCGCACGGCCCCGCGGCGCCCTTCCTCACCGCCACGCTTGCGGTCAGTCTGGCGTTCTTCATCACGACTCGACTGCCGCGGGTCCAACCACTTTCGGCCTCGACCACCGGCGAGCGCTGATCGGGAGCCGGGCCGGAGCCGCGACTTGTGATCAGCCGGGAGCCTTTGCAATCTTGTATGGTTGAACGGACGCCGAGACGGAGGAGCCGATGCTGGCGATTAATCTGTTGGTAGCCATCGCCCTGTTCTGGATCGCTTACAAGGTCTACGGCGGTTGGATGAGCCGTGTCTTCGGCCTCGACGATCGCCACCTGGTCCCGTCGGAGGGGCAATACGATGGCGTGGACTACGTGCCGACGAAGACGGAAATCCTTTTGGGCCACCATTTCTCGTCCATCGCCGGGGCGGGACCGATCGTGGGGCCGATCCTGGCAGGTCTCTTCTTCGGCTGGCTGCCGGCGCTGCTCTGGATCATCCTCGGCTCCATATTCGTGGGCGGCGTGCATGATTTCGGGTCCAGCGTCGCCTCCATCCGCCACAAGGCGAAGTCGGTGGCCGAGCTGGCCCGCCAGTACATTACGCCCCGGGCGTTCAAACTCTTCCTCGCCTTCATCTTTCTCACACTCGTCTATGTGATCGTCGTCTTCATGGATCTCACGTCGGCGACGTTCGTCAACGTCGAGATGAACGGCGGCGGTGTGGCGATTTCGGCGCTACTGTTCGTGGCGCTGGCGCTGGCGATGGGGTTCGCGACCTACCGGCGCGGGATGGGCATCAAGCTGGGTACCTTCATCTTCCTGCCACTCCTCCTGTTGGCGGTCTGGGTCGGCGATGCGTTGGCCGTCCAGGGCGGTTTGCTGCCGGCGGTGGCGGGCAGCGAGAAGAACACCTGGGATATCGTCCTGATCGGTTACTGCTTCGTGGCGGCGATCACCCCGGTCTGGATCTTGTTACAGCCTCGGGATTACCTGTCCAGTTGGCTGCTGTATTTGTCCGTGCTGGGCGCCGGACTGGGTCTGTTGATCGGCGCCCTGACCGGATCGACGGCGGTGGCGTCCAACTGGCCGGCGATCGTCAAGTCGAGCGCCGTCACCTCGCTGGGTGTCCCCCACCTGGGGCCGCTGTTCCCGATTCTGTTCATCACGGTTGCCTGCGGCGCCTGCTCGGGCTTTCACTCGGTCGTGGCCAGCGGGACGACGGCCAAGCAGATGCGCTGCGAGACCGACACGCGCCGCGTCGGCTACGGCGCCATGCTGATCGAGGGCGTCGTCGCGGTCATCGCTTTGTCCACCGTGATGATCCTGTCGTTCGGGAGCGATGCGCTGCGCTCGGATCCGATCTCGGTCTACGCCGCCGGCATAGGGAAGTTTCTCGGAACCTTCGGCATCGATCCCCGGTTCGGCGCCCACTTCGGCCTGTTGGCGCTCTCCACCTTCCTGCTGACGACGCTCGACACCTGCACGCGGCTGGCCCGGTACGTGATTCAGGAGGCTCTGGGTTGGAGCAAGAACGACGCGGGGCAGCGTGTGGCGGCGACCCTGCTGACCCTGGTGCTGCCGGCCCTCCTCGTGTTCATGACCTACACCGACCCCGCCACCGGTCAGGTGTTGCCGGCCTGGCGCGCCGTCTGGCCCGTGTTCGGCGCCACCAACCAGCTGCTCGCCGCGCTGGCGCTGCTGGCGGTCACCGTCTGGCTGAAGCGCACCGGGCGCAGCTGGCTGTTCGCCGGCCTGCCCATGGCCTTCATGCTGGTTATGACGATGAGCGCGTTGGTGCTGCTCATCGGTCGGAACGGGCTCTCGCTGATCGGAATCATCTCGAGCGTGCTGTTCATTCTCGGCTTGATCCTGACCGGTGAGGCGGCGCGCGCTTTCCGCCTGCGCGAGTTGGGCCCGGAGCCCGTCGTCTTCAAACCGGCGGAGGCGAGCGGAGACTGAGGCCGCCGCGGCGAGCGCGGAGCGAGGCGTTGACGGGCACCCCGGGCAAGGACGTCGATTGTCTCGATCGAGCGACTTCCTGATCGTCGGCGCCGGTGTCATCGGCCTCCGCATCGCCATCGAGACCAAGCGACGCTTTCCGGATGCCGACGTCACGCTGCTCGAGAAGGAAGCGCGCCCGGGCCGGCATGCCAGCGGCCGCAACAGTGGAGTCCTTCACGCCGGTTTCTACTACACAGCCGATAGCTTCAAGGCGCGTTTCACACGGATCGGCAATCAGCGAATGGCCGACTACTGCCGGATACAGGGCCTGCGCATCAATCGCTGTGGAAAACTCGTGGTGGCCAGGAACGAGAGCGAGCTGGGGGTACTCGACGAGTTGTTGCGCCGGGCGGAGCGGAACGGCGTCCAGCTCCGGGACGTGAGCGAAACGGAAGCACGGGAGATCGAGCCGCGCGTCATGACCCACGGGCGCGCGCTCTTCTCGCCGTCGACCGCCACGGTCGATCCGTTGGAGATCGTCGATGCCTTCGCCCGCGAAGCCGGGAGCGCTGGGGTCGATTTCAGGCTGTCCACATCCTACGCGGGTCGGCGCGGGGACAAGATCCTGACGTCCGACGGACCGATCGAGGCGGCGTACCTGATCAACGCCGCCGGGCTGTACGCGGACGGGATCGCCCGCGACTTCGGGTTCGCGCAGCGCTACCGCATTCTGCCGTTCAAGGGCCTCTACCTGGAAGCCGATCCCGACGCCTACTCGCTGAACACGTGCATCTATCCGGTGCCGGACCTGGCTACTCCGTTCCTCGGAGTGCACCTGACCGTCGCGGTGGACGGCCACGTGACCATCGGGCCGACCGCGGTTCCCGCTCTATGGCGCGAGCAGTACGGTTGGCTCGACAACTTCCGCCTCGGCGAGTTCCTCGCGATCACGCGGCTCGAGGGGAAAATGTTCTTGCTCGATCGCGCCGAGTTTCGCCGCGTCGCGCTGCACGAGATCCCCAAGTACTATCGGCCTCGGCTGGTAGGGATGGCGGCGCGACTGGCCGGCGGCGTCCGTCCGGCCGATTTCCGCCGCTGGGGCCGCGCCGGCATCCGCGCCCAGCTGCTCGACATCGTCGAGCACGAGCTGGTCAACGATTTCCGTGTCGAGGGCGATGGCCGCTCGTTCCACGTGCTCAACGCGGTCTCGCCGGCCTTCACCTGCGCGATCCCCTTCGCCGAGTTCGTTCTCGACGAGATCGAGCGGCGTTTGGGCTAGGTCGTTCCGTAGGCTGGCGGCTGGGAGCCGGCCGTCTCGCTCCGGCCTTCTCCGAACGGCCTGGGCGCGGGCCGCCGTAACCCGCTATTATGTCGGCGCCCAATCATGTCGGCGCCGCTCGTGCGACGCGCTTGCGCTCACGGAACCGGCAATCGCGCTGAGACTGTTGTCGACATTCGAATCGCTGGAGGGAGAAATGCGACGCCCCGCAATCATGTTGCGCCTTATTGCCATCATGCTGAGCAGCGTAACGCCGATCGTCGGAGCGACGTCGGCCGTGGCGCAGGAACCGGCCGTGACCCAGGAGCCGACGGCCGAGTCGCAGGGCCACGCTCTGACCCCACTGGACGTGGCGCGCATACGCAGCGTGGGCGAAGTCGCGTTGCGGCCGAACGGCGCCGCCATCGCCTATACGCTGTCCGTACCGCGCCAGGTCGGGAGCGAGGCCAACGGGCCGGCCTGGGTCGAGCTGCACATGGTGGGTTTCGATGGCAGCGGCGATCGCCCCTTCGTCGCGGGAGAGGTGAACGTCTCGCATCTGCGCTGGACTCCCGACGGACGGCACTTGAGCTACCTGGCGCGTCGGGAAGGCGACGAGCAGCGCGCGCTCTACGTGATCCCCGCCGATGTCGGAGAATCGCTGCGCGTTTACCAGCACGAGACGAACATCGAAGCCTTCGACTGGCGCCGCGACGAGCGGGCCGTCGCCTTCGTGGCCAGCGAGCCCAGTTCCCCCGAGCTCGACGAGTTGGGCGATGAGGGCTTCGACATGGAGGTGTACGAGGAAGACTGGCGGCAGCGGCGCCTCTACGTGTTGGAGCTTCCCGAGGGTCCGGATGGGCCGGTCGGCGAAGCCCGGGCGCTCGATTTGCCGGGCCATCCTTACGACGTCTTCTGGAGCCCGGATGGCGGGCGCTTGCTGACCGACCTGGCACCGACTCCGCTCACCGACGATCGGTACATGGCTCGGCGCCTGCACGTCGTCGATGCGACGACGGGCGAAGTGATGCTCCGGATCGAGAATCCGGGCAAGCTGGGCGCGTTCCGCTGGTCACCCGACGGACGGACGATCGCCTTCATCTCCGGCGCCGACATCCACGATCCGCGCGAAGGACGGCTGATGGTCGTTCCCGCCGGGGGCGGCGATCTGCGGGACATACTTCCGGACTTGCAGGGCCACGTCGTCTCGTTCGCCTTCGTCGCAGACGACCGGATCGTCTACCTGGCGGACGTCGGCGTCGGCAGCCGCGTGGGACGGGTGCGCACCGACGGGCGCGACGCCGAGGTATTGTACGAGGGCAGCGAGCCGGTCCTCTTCGACCTGAGCGTCGACGTCCGCGGCCGCCGCGCCGCACTGGCCGGGGAAACGCCGACCCGTCCGCGCTCGGTGTTCGCATTGGCGCTCGAGCGGCGCGCTGAGCTGGTGCGATTGACCGACCCGAACCCGTGGCTGTCCGAGGTGCGCTTGGGGCGGCAGGAGATCGTGCGTTGGGAGGCGCGTGACGGTCTGGAGATCGAGGGCCTGTTGATCCATCCGCTGGAACGAGCCGAGACGGAGCGAGTTCCGCTGGTGGTGGTGGCGCATGGCGGGCCGGAGTCTCACTACCGGAACGGCTGGCTAACGGGTTACAACACCGTCGGTCAGATGGCGGCGGGACGAGGTTACGCGGTCTTTTACCCCAACTATCGTGGCAGCACGGGCCGCGGCGTCGCATTCTCGAAGGCCGACCAGGGCGACGGAGTAGGCGCCGAGTTCGAGGACGTGTTGGATGGGATCGATTATCTTATCGAACGCGGGCTGGCCGATGGCGATCGAGTGGGAATGACCGGCGGATCGTACGGCGGCTACTTCACCGGGTGGGCGGCGACGCGTTACAGCGAGCGCTTCGCCGCCGCGGTAATGCTCTACGGTGTGACCAACCAGCTGTCCAAGACCGGGACCAGCGACATCCCGATGGAGTTGGAGCTGGTCCATTGGCTGACGAACCCGTA
>JASFLD010000185.1:0-7677 GCA_050118275.1 Gemmatimonadales bacterium | reverse complement strand
AGGCGCACGGCGCGGTACCCTCGTGCGCCGAACACGCGGAAGGCGGTCTCGAGTAGAGTATCAGGGGCGGCTCTCTGCTTGGGTTTGTGCCGCAGGTTGGGCGCGGACGTCATGCATACCTACCAGTAAGTATGTTTACCTCAGTAGCACCTATTGCCCAGTATATACCCATAATAGTCACGTGTCAATCACTAACCCTGGCGCTTGACAGGCGGGGGTCGACGGGTTAACGTGCTGTTGAAATACTCGTGAGTATGTTTTGCGCCCCTCGACCCGGGCCAGCGCCCCGTTGACCACCCGGAGAACGGCAGATGATCGCATTCGGACCCGTCCCCTCACGCAGACTCGGTCGAAGCCTCGGTATCAACAACATCCCGCCCAAGGTGTGCTCCTACTCGTGCGTCTATTGCCAGCTGGGACGGACGCTGAGTTCGCGGATCGCCCGGCGCGCCTTCCATCGGCCCGAGGCGATCGCAGCGGCGGTGCGGGAAAAGGTAGAATCTCTCCGCGGTGCCGGAGAGCAGGCGGACTACCTGACCTTCGTGCCGGACGGAGAGCCGACACTTGACATGAACTTGGGCGCGACGATCCGCCTGCTGCGTCCGCTGGGTATCCCGATCGCGGTGATCAGCAACGGCTCGCTTCTCGATCGGGAGGATGTACGCCTGGACCTGGCCCAAGCGGATTGGGTGTCGTTCAAGATCGATACGGTGAGCGAAGAGACATGGCGGCGCGTCAATCGTCCTCACGGCAACCTGGACCTCGGGGCGATTCTGGATGGGATGCGGGAATTCGCCACTGCCTTCACCGGCGAGTTGGCGACTGAGACCATGGTGCTGGCGGATCTCAACGATGGTGAGTCGGAGCTTCGCGCTACGGCCGAATTCGTGGGCGAGCTGTGGCCGGATACAGCGTTTCTGGCGGTCCCCACCAGGCCGACGGCCGAAAGTTGGGCCCGACCGACCAGCGAGGCAGCATTGGCTCGCGCCTACGAAACGTTCAGGGCCTGGCACTCGCGTGTGGAGTTGCTGGTCGGGTACGAGGGCGACGCATTCGCTTCAACGGGCGATACCCGGGAGGACTTGCTGAGCATCACCGCCGTTCACCCCATGCGGGAGGGCGCGGTGCGAAAATTGGTCGAGCGGGCCGGAACCGGTTGGGATGCGGTGACCGAGCTGGTGCGCCAGGGGAAGCTGGTGGAGGTCGACTACGCCGGCCACCGGTATTTCCTCCGGCCGATCGGGTGGCTGGCCAGCCGAGTTGGAGGCGACGAGAGGAAAGAGCGGTCTGGAACTTCGGGGCACGCCAGTGGGCACGAAGGAGGCCGAGAGCGGTCGGAGGAGAGTCCATGCGAGAATTGAAGAAGCTGGCGGCCGAAAGCATCGGCCGCACACTGAAAAAGGCCGAGCGCTACCGGCTGCTGGGGGAGCCCTGCGAGGCGGAGAGCATCTGTATGGATGTCCTGGAGGTGGACCCGCACAACCACGAGGCGCAGGTGATGCTGATCCTGTCCCTCACCGACCAGTTTCGCTTTGATCTGGGCCGGGTGGCCGAGGCGAAGACTTTGGCCGCTCGGCTCGAGGAGGGGTACGAGCGTTTCTACTACTCCGGAATTGTGAGCGAGCGTCTGGGCAAGGCGCAGTTGGCGCGTGGCGGTCCAAGCTCAGACGACTACGCGAACCGTACCCTGCGCGATGCCATGGCGTGGTATGCGAAAGCAGAGGCCATTCGACCGCCCGCCAACGATGACGCGATTCTGCGCTGGAACACCTGCGCCCGCGCCTTGGAGCGCCACAGCCTAACGCAGCCGCCGGCCGATTATGTGCAGGCGCCGCTGACGCTGGAGTGAGGTGGCGGTTCGAGATGGCGCACGATTTGGCGAGGGCCGCGTTGGAGGCGGTGATGATCACGACCTTCGTGGCGGTGATGATGATCGGCGTCGAATACCTGAACGTGCTGACGCGCGGAACATTCGAGAGCGCTCTGGCCAGATCCCCTGCCATTCAATACGCCGGGGCGGTGATGCTGGGGGCGATTCCCGGCTGTCTGGGCGCTTTCATCGTCGTTGCGCTGTACTCGCATCGCGTCGTGAGTCTGGGCGCGCTGGTAGGCGCGATGATCGCCACCAGCGGCGACGAGGCTTTCGTGATGATCGCTATGGTTCCCCGCACCGCGCTCGGGCTGACCCTCGGCCTCGCCGCGCTGGCCCTCGTCGTCGCTCCCCTCGTCGACCGGTTCGCCGGGTCCGCCCGCTTTGCCCCCGAGTCTTGTACACGCATGACCATCCACGCCGAGGAATGTCGATGTTTCCCCCGCGAGGCGCTCGTCCGGCAGTGGCGTCACCCGACCAACTCCCGGGTTCTCCTGAGTTTGGGCATCGGCAGCTACACGTTCTGGGTTCTCCTCGGCGGCAGCGGATTGCCCGACACGTGGAACTGGGTCCGATTGACCCTGCTGCTCGTGGGCGTGTTCGGGGTTTTCGTGGTGGGCACGGTCCCCGACCATTTCCTGCACGAACACTTGTGGCGGCACGTGGCCGTCCGGCATGTGCCTCGCCTTTTCGCGTGGACGGTGGCGGTCCTGGTCGGGTTGGCTGCGCTGGAGCAGTTCGCCGGCCTCGACGTGCTCGTACGGGAGAACGTGTGGACCCTGCTGATCGCGGCCGGGCTGGTCGGACTCATCCCGGAGTCGGGTCCCCACCTGGTTTTCGTCACCTTGTACGCCGCCGGGCGGATTCCTCTCAGCATTTTGGTCACGAACTCGATCGTGCAGGATGGCCACGGAATGCTGCCGCTACTGGCTCACTCACGGAGGGATTTCCTGCGCGTGAAGACGTTGAATTTTGTGTTGGGTTTGGCTGTGGGTGTCGCGATGCTCGCACTTGGAGCCTGAAGGTTGCTGACCGCGAACCAGAAAAGGTCCGAAGATGAAGAGAAACGCTGAGAGCTTGGTAGACGTAACACCCGGCGAAACGGTGAAGGTCCGCCAGGTCATCTTTGACAGTCTGCGGGAATACTGTGCGGAGCTTGGCGTTCACAAAGGCGACCGTTTGACTCTTCTCAAGGGTGGCCTCTCGAACCTGCTGCTGGAAGAAGAGGACGGGAGGCTCGTGCGTTGTCCGTGCGAATTCGCGCGCTTCGTAGAGGTGGCCCGGCAACGGAGACGTACGCGCCGCTCAGAACGCGCCGAGACTCGTGAGAGTCATGGCATTCACGCCCGCATCGGTCGAGGTGGGGCGATAGAAAGGAGGCCGAGATGATGTTCAGCGATAAGAGAGGCTGGAGGAAAGGGCGAGGTGGTGGGGGACGGCGCGGCGGGAGCAAGCCCGGCAGTGGGCCGGATGGCTACTGCGTCTGCTCCAACTGTGGACACCGGGTGCGGCACGAGATGGGGAAGCCTTGCCGCGACATGGCCTGTCCGAAATGCGGCTCGGAGATGGTTCGAGAGTGATGGTCAGGATTGGACCAGGCCTGGCCCCGTTGGCACATAGTAATTGGAGTCACCCAAGATGACGAAGATCGCACTGACGGTTGCATCGCCCGGCTTGGACGCGGAGCTCGATCCGCGGTTTGGGCGGGCAACCTTTCTTCTGTTGGTCGACCCGGAGACGCTCGCCTACGAGGGTCTGGCCAATCCCGGCCGGGAGGCACCCGGCGGTGCCGCTGTCGAGGCAGCACAGTTTCTCGCCGACCACGCTGCCGCGGCTGTGATCAGCGGCGATTTCGGGCCCAAAGCGCAGAGAGCGCTGGATGCCGCCGGGATCGCCATGTACCGCTTTGAGTCATGCGTGACCGCCCGCGAGGCGCTGGAACGGTTCAAGGCGCGAGAGCTACCTGCCGCAGGAGCGGGCCTTCGCCTGGAGGATGGCGAGGGATGAGGATCGCCATCGCCAGCGGCAAGGGCGGGACCGGCAAGACCACGGTCGCTGTCAGCCTCGCCTTGAGCCTGGCAGGGGGTGACCCGACGGGTCGGAGTCCGCTCGGCCGGCCGCTCCTCGTGGACTGTGACGTCGAGGCACCCGATGCCCACCTGTTCCTGCAGCCGATCATGGAGAGGACAGGGAAGGCCAGCCTCCTGGTCCCGGTGGTGGACAGCGACCGCTGCACAGCGTGCGGCCAGTGTGCCGACGTCTGCGCGTTCAATGCGCTGGCTGTCTTGGGGAAGGGAGTGCTGGTGTTACCCGAGCTGTGTCATGGATGCGGTAGCTGCAGCCTGGTGTGCCCGGAGGACGCGATAGGCGAGACTCCGCGGGTCATCGGCCGTCTGGAAGGCGGCAACGCCGGCGCGGTGCGGTTCGCGCGAGGCGTTTTGAACGTGGGCGAAGCGATGCCGGTCCCGGTAATCCGCCAACTCAAGGCGTGGACCGTCCCGGAGCCGGGTCAGATCACCATCGTCGATGCTCCACCCGGGACCTCGTGTCCCGTGGTGGAAGCAATCCGCGACTCAGACTACGTCCTGCTGGTCACCGAACCCACCCCCTTTGGCCTGCATGACCTCGAGTGCGCCGTCGACGTCGTGAGCGAACTGGGTCTCCCGGCCGGGATCGTGATCAACCGGGACGGGATCGGAGACGGAGAGCTGGAGGCGTTCTGTCAGGCCCGAAAGCTGCCCATACTCCTACGGATCCCGTTCGAGCGCGCCATCGCCGAGGGTATCGCCCGGGGCCATACCTTGCTGGACGTCCGCCCGGAGTACGGCGACATGCTCCGTGGCCTGGCGAATCGCATCTGTGGTGCGGCGCCGGTGCCGGAGGTGTGACATGCCCCGTGCGCCCCAGCAGCTGGTGATTCTGAGCGGGAAGGGCGGGACCGGGAAGACCGCGGTGGCGGGGGCCTTCGCTCATCTCGCCCAGGCTGGATTCGGCCGGGTGGTACTGGTGGATGCCGACGTGGATGCCGCAAACCTGGAGCTGCTGCTGCAGCCGGAGGTATTGGAACGCCACGAGTTCGGTGGCGGATCGGTCGCTTGGGTCGACCCCGCGAGCTGTCTTGCCTGCGGAGTCTGCGAGGAGGTATGCCGATTCGGAGCGATCCGTGCGCCGGAGGCGGGGGACGCCTACGAGGTGGATCCACTGGCGTGCGAGGGCTGCGCCACATGCTACTACCAATGCCCCGAGGAAGCGATCCACCTGACCGCTCAGTCAGCCGGCTCCTGGTTTCGCTCGCAAACGCGGTATGGTCCCCTTTTCCATGCTCACCTGCGGCCCGCGCAAGAAAACTCGGGTAAGCTGGTCAGTCTGACCAAGCAGCGTGCCCGGCATACCGCCGCTGCGGAGGACTACGACCTCATGATCGTCGATGGCCCGCCCGGCATCGGCTGCCCGGCCATCGCCGCCGCCTCCGGAGCCGATCTCGTCCTGATCGTCAGCGAGCCGACGGTGGCGGGCATCCACGACTTGGAACGCGTTCTGGACATGACGGCTCATTTCCAACTGCGCAGTCTGGTCTGCGTGAACAAGGGAGACCTTAACCCGGACGGGGTTCGAATGATCGAGAGTTGCTGCAGCGAACGGGACGTTGGGATGGTAGGCTGGGTCCCTTTTGACGGAGGGGTGACACGCGCCATGGTGATGGGCCAACCGGTAACTGTCTTCCGGCCGGACGCACCGGCGAGCCTCGCGCTGGCGGCGGTCTGGGGGCGTGTGATGCGATGCCTGATCGACGTACAGTCGATCGCGGAATCCGGCATCGCCACAACAGTCCGGCCATGAAAGTCGGTGCATGAGAACCGGTTGCGTCCAGGTCTATACTGGGAACGGAAAGGGTAAAACCACAGCGGCGGTGGGGCTGGCGGTGCGTGCTGCCGGCCACGGACTGAGGAGTTATATCGGCCAATTCATGAAGGGGCAGGTTTACGGGGAATTGGAGGCGCTGCGCGACCATCCCCTCATCACGATCGAGCAGTACGGCGATACCCGCTGCATCCGTCGCGAAGATGTCAACGCCGACGATATCGCCCGCGCGCGTCGTGGACTGGAGCGAGCAGCGGAGGCGATGACATCCGGCCGCTATGAGATTGTGGTGCTGGACGAAATAAACGTGGCGGGTTGGTTCGGTCTGCTGTCCATTGATGAGGTCCTGACTTTCTTGGATCAGCGGCCGGAACACATGGAACTGATTCTCACCGGTCGTCGCGCGGCCGCGGAGGTGCTGGAGCGGGCCGACCTCGTCACGGAGATGATGGAAGTGAAACACTACTATCAGCGGGGCCTGCAGGCGCGGGAGGGGATGGAGTACTAAGGAACAAGATTCGGGATGAAGATTAGCTCGGTTCAGCAAATGCGTGGCCTGGACGGTCGAGCGATGACGGAGTTCGGCGTGCCCGACTACGTTCTCATGGAGAACGCGGGCCAGGCGGTGTACTACGTGATTCTGGATCAGCTGGGTGTAGAGCGACGGCGCTTCGTCGTGGTCAGTGGACCGGGAAACAACGGCGGCGACGGGTTCGTCGTCGCGCGAAAGCTGCACTCTACTGGTGGAGAGGTGCGCGCTCTCGTACTGGCAGATACGAGCGCCTACACCGGGGCCGCACAGCTGAACTTCGAGATGCTCGTAAAAAGCGGCGTCCAGGTCTTGGTCGAGCCCAGCATCGAGCAGGTCAGCGAGTCTCTGGCCTGGTGTGATGTGATCGTGGATGGCCTGCTGGGCACCGGTATCACTCGGGAGGTCGGCGGACGGTTTCGCGAGGTCATCCTCCAGGTGAATGATTTGGGCAGACCGGTGGTTGCCATCGACATACCGTCAGGCGTGGACGGCGACACCGGTCAGGTGCGCGGCGTCGCGATCCGCGCCGATACGACTGTCACCTTCGGCCTCCCGAAGCGTGGCAATCTGCTGTATCCAGGCGCCCGACTGGGCGGGCAACTCGTGGTGACGCACATCTCCTTCCCACCACAGCTCACGGCAGCCCAGGAAATCGAGGTGGCGGTCAACGATCCATCCCCGCTGCCGGCGCGCCGCGTCGATGGCCACAAGGGGAGCTTTGGCGACGTGCTGTTCATCGCTGGCGCGCGCAATTACTTCGGCGCGCCCACGCTCGCCTCCATGTCGCTGCTGAAGGCGGGTGGCGGCTATGCCCGCTTGGCGGCGCCGCGCTCGATCGTGCCCTTCCTGGCGGGCCTGGCCAGCGAGGTCGTGTTCGCGCCGCAGGACGAGACGGAAGCGGGAAGCTTGGCGCTGAATGCGCTGGACGGGCTGCTCGAGTTGAGTCGGATCACCGACTTCGTGGTGCTCGGGCCGGGACTCTCGTTGGTCGACGAGACGCAGGATCTGGTGCGGCACCTCACCGCCTCCATCGCTGGACCGGTGCTCATCGACGGCGACGGAATCACCGCGGTATCGGAAGCGCTCGACACCATCCGCGGCCGGACGTCCGCTACGGTCCTGACGCCGCACCCGGGCGAGATGTCCCGCATCGCCGGACGGCCGGTTCAGGAAGTCACCGCTGATCCGATTCCCGTCGTGCAGGACGTCGCTGAGGATCTCGGCGTCACCATCGTTCTCAAAGGAGCACACACGCTGATTGGGTTTTCGGACCGCCGCGTCTACATCAACCTGAGCGGCAACTCCGGCATGGCCTCCGCGGGCTCCGGTGACGTTCTGACCGGTACGGTCGCGGCGATGCACGGTCTCGGCCTGCCCCTCGAGGAAGCGGTGCGGACCGGGGTCTTCCTGCACG
>JASFLD010000184.1:0-7700 GCA_050118275.1 Gemmatimonadales bacterium | reverse complement strand
GGCGACATCGACCGCGACGTTGCCGACTCCCACCACCGCTACGCTCTCGACCGACAGGTCGAACTCGAAGTCGCGATAATCTGGATGGCCGTTGTACCAGGCGACGAACTCTGTGGCCGGATGGCTACGCTGGAGATTCTCGCCGGGGATACCCATGCGGCGATCCGTCTGGGCGCCCGTGCAAAAGCAGATCTGGTGATAGTGACGCCGCAAGTCGTTCAATGAGAGATCCGTACCGACATCGATGTTTCCGTAGAACCGGAAATTCGGGTGGGACGCCGTTTTCTCATAGACCCGCGTTACGTTCTTGATCTTCTCGTGATCAGGCGCTACTCCGAATCTCACCAAGCCGAAGGGGACCGGCAGGCGGTCGAACATGTCGACCTCGACGGTCACGTCGGATTGCTTGAGCAGTTTCTCGGCGGTGTAGAACCCGGCGGGGCCCGAACCGACGATCGCGACCCGCAGAGGCCGCGCGTCCGTACCTGGACGGGTCATCGTATCGCTCCTTGTCGTGTACGCAGCAGGTTACTAGAGAACCACATCCGCCAGCGAGCGAACCGTCTAATGATAGGGAGTCGACCGCGGACGGGCGACCCACCTCGCCCGCCTCAATCGGAAGACGAAGCCGGACAACCTGTCCCCACCACGGGGAGCCGCGTAGGTTGAGGAGCGCATTTTCAGAGACTAGAATCGAGACACCGAATGAAACGAGCCCCCGCCGCCGAGCCCGCTGAAAGGCGTCGGCATTCCCGCTTCACGGAGGAGCCATGAAACGTCTTTGTCTGGTCACCGCCACGGCCATTCTAGCAGTCACGCAGCAGGCAGCGTCGCAGGAAAGGCCCCTCGGCACACTGCGCCAGCAGGCCGAGATCCAGCAGGACTGGCTCAAGACACGTCTGGAGCGGGTCTTACCGAGGTTGATGCGGGAACATGACGTCGACATGTGGATCATCCCAATGCGAGAGTACAACGAGGATCCAGTCTTTCCCGCGTTGGTAGCGCCCACCACCATGGCGGCACGCCGCCGCACGATCTACGCCTTCTGCGACCGCGGGCCCGGAGATGGCGTGGAGCGCATCGCCATCGGCGGCAACTCGCAAGGCGGGCTCTATCGGGTCGTTCGGGATCCCAACGCCGCTCTCGGCGCGGCGGGCGGAGAGGAGCGCCGAGCTGAACCGTTCGGTCCGGAGCAGTGGACCCTGTTGCCCCCCGTGGTTGAAGAATGCGACCCTGAGACGATCGCCGTGAATATCTCGCATACGTTCGCCTTTTCCGACGGCCTGAGCGCCGGCGAGTGGGAGCAATTGCAGGACGCTTTGCCGGAGAAGTACCTGCAGAGGATCGTTCGACGCGAGCGACTGGCCCTCGACTACATCAGCGAACGATTGCCCGAGATGCTACCAGTGTACGTGGAGATGATGAAGATCGCCCACGGCATCATATCCACCGCCTTTTCCAACGAGGTCATCACGCCCGGCATGACGCGGACGCAAGATGTGGCCTGGTGGATGCGCCAGCGGTTGAACGACATGGGGCTCGACACCTGGTTCCAGACATCGGTGAGTGTGCAGCGTCGGGGAGTACAGATGGGCGATTCAGCCAACCCGGTGATCCTACACGGAGACGTGCTGCACTGCGATTTCGGAGTAACGGCATTAGGGCTGAATACTGATACGCAGCACATGGGCTACGTACTGCGGCCCGGCGAGAGCGAAGCGCCCGCCGGCCTCGAGCGTGCGCTGGTGGTCGGCAATCGGCTGCAGGACATCGTGATGGACGAACTGAAGCCAGGGCTTTCGGGCAACGAGGTGCTCTCGAACGTTCTGTCACGCATGCGGAAGGCGGGCATCGATGGAACTGTATACAGTCATCCAGTGGGCGATCATGGACACGGCGCCGGTCCTCTAATCGGTTTGTGGGACAGACAGGACGGTGTAAGAGGTCGCGGTGACGTACCGGTCAAGCCGAACACGTGGTACTCCGTCGAACTCCAGGCGACGACGCAGATCCCCGAGTGGGGTGACCAGAGACTACGGATGGCGTTGGAGGAAGACGCCTACCTCGACGAATCTGGAAGTCGCCACTGGGTGCTGTCACGCCAGGGAAGTCTACACCTGGTCAGGTAAGGGTACGACGCCGTGGACTGCTGCCACGTCGGCTCGGACCCGACCCGACTGCACGGGTGCGAGTGATGGAAGATAGGGCCTGTCCAGGCTGCGGCTCGCTAATGCCGGTTGGTGGCGTCCCGCGCTACGACGGACACTTCAATACGTCGCCGGGCTGCTGGAAGGTTTTCACGGAGGTGCTCGCCTCCGAGTACGGCAACGCTGTTCTGTTCGGACAGGCCCACCAGTTGACCGTCGACACGTACGCGGTACAGCACGCCGGCGGTGCCCACCCGGACAAGTCGGTCGTCATTCATCTGACGGGGCTATATCTCGTGCTGGAAAAGAACCTCAAGCCACCGACCGTCCCAAAGCATCTGCAACGTCTCTCTAACTCCATCGAGAGCTGGCCGCACTTCCCACCTCCTGATGTCCGGGCGCCAGTAACGATCCGTGATATCGCCGACGCGACGTCACCCGAGCGCCACATGGTGCTCGTTCGCGAGTGGGCGCGATCGGTGTGGGGAGCGTGGTCGCCTTATCATGCCCGGGTGGCGAGGCTGGCCCAACGATATCTGGCTATCACGTGAGAGGACCGGGCATGGCCGTTCAATCTCAAAAGGAGGTTAGCGCGCTTGTCACTTCACATCGGCGCAGCCCGCATTCTTTGCCTGGCTAGGAGGCCTGGTTTGGAGCGACGCTGAGGGCCGGCCGAGCCGGCGGTCCTCTCGACCGCCATCGTCGTGGCCGGAGTTATCTTCGGTTGGGCCCATGTGGACGACCAGATCTTGAGTCACGGAACGCAAGCATCCTTGGTAGATCCGCTGACGATGAACAGCACGCTCGGGATCACTTTCGGGTGGTTGTACTGGAAGTTCGGTCTGAATGACCCGCTGCTGGCGCACATCACGGTGGATGCGCTTAACTTTGTCGTTGTGATACCGGGTTATCTTTCGGTAGTACCCTGCTTCGCCTTGCCGTCGTTTCCGCGCTCCTGGTAGCGGCGACTGGAGCGTAGCGCCTTCTAACGAAACCAACCTGTTCATGGAGTTTCAGATGAGCGAAAAGCAGAAGTACACTGAGAGCGAGTTCGCGCTCATCTTGCAGAAGGCGATCGAACTACAGGAACGCCGCGGCGCGGTCGACGCTGGGCATGGCCTGTCACTATCGGAGATCCAAGCCATCGCGGCCGAGATAGGACTCGAACCGGCGCTGGTCGAACAGGCTGCGTCTTTGGTTCCGCGGACCGGTTCGGGCAAGCTGGCTCTCCTGTTTGGTGGGCCCAGCGTGTACCAAATGGAGTATTCGGTGGCAGGCGAAATTCCAAGGGACGACTTCGGGAAGTTGGTCGATGCGATTCGCCGGACAACCGGCCACCAAGGTCAGGTGACCGAGGTGCTCGGCTCGCTCGAATGGCAGACGGTCGGTGAGGTCAGCCAGATCCTGGTCGCGGTTAGTCCGCGCGATGGACAGACTAGCGTCAAAATATTGGCCAACCGGGGGCCTGCCGCTGTCTTGACATTCTTGTTCCCGGGATTGGCAGGGCTGATCGGCATCGGAATCGCCGGCGCCATCATCGAACCTAGCACCGTTCCCGGTGTCGCCTCCATCATCGTTGCGGCAGTCGGTGGTGCGTTCCTGACCTCGCGAACGATATGGAAGGCCACCACAGCCCGGTTTCGCACCCGACTCAGAGACATGATGGCCTCCCTTTCTACGACCGTTGCACGCAGCTTGGACGCACCGAAACAAAGGCATGAGGAGCTCGGATGTCGAGACGAATGAGGTCCTGGTACCTGGTTGTCACGCTTTTCGTCGCTTGCGGCCAAGCCGCATCCGAGCGCTCGACGGACGGGCAATCGCTCGACGCGGCTCGGCGTCTGGCGCGAAGCGTCGAGCGCCTGCTGATCGACTATACGGGCGCGGATCAACCCGGTGCATGTCTTCTGGTTCGCTACCGCGGCAACAGTCTCCTGAAGGACTGCTACGGGATGGCCGACCTGGAGCGCGGCGTGCGGACCGAGCCCGAGACCGACTTCCGGTTGGCCTCGGTCACCAAACAATTGACCGCGACGGCCGTCATCCGGCTGGTCGAGGCGGGCAAACTCCACTACGAGGACAATCTGACGCAGATCTTCCCCGGCTTTCCGGACTACGGCCGGCGCGTCACACTGCGGCACCTCCTGACGCACACATCCGGATTGATCGACTACGAGAGTCTATTGCCCGAAGACCAGACGGAGCAGGTGAAGGACGTTGACGTCTTACGGCTGATGCAGGCTCAGGACTCGACCTATTTCGAGCCCGGCTCCCAGTTCCGATACAGCAATTCGGGCTACGCGACGCTCGCGATGGTAGTCGAGAAGGTGAGTGGACAAAGATTCCCCGATTTCCTCGCCGACCAGATATTCGTACCGCTCGGCATGTCCCACACGGTCGCTCATGAAGAAGGTGTCTCCACCGTGTACAAACGGGCCTACGGCTACTCGAGCACGGAGACTGGCTGGGAGTTCGCGGACCAGAGCCCGACCAGCGCCGTGCTAGGCGATGGCGGCGTGTACTCGTCCATCGTAGATCTGGGCCGTTGGATGGAAGTCTTGGAACGGCGCCGTCTACTTGTCGAACCGACATCGCTGGCTCGCGCGCTGGAACCGATGCGGCTCTCGAACGGTGACAGTACCGGGTATGGCTTCGGCTGGTACATCGACGAGTTCAGGGGTAGGAAGCGGTATCGCCACAGCGGATCCACACGCGGATTCCGGAACGAAGTCCAGCGTCTGCCGGAAGTAGACCTGACGGTCGTGTTCCTTTCGAATCGAAACGAGATCGAGGCGGGGCTCGTCGACTCCCTCGTTGAGGCTTCGCTGAGCACGGTGTTAGAATTTCGATAGACAGAAGGCCAGATCATCCAGCATGCCACCCCAGGAAGACGGCGCCGGGGATCGAAACCGTAGGAGGACGCTCATGGCGGAAGCCTGGCACTCACACGACCTCGAGACTCGCGCTACTCTATGTCAGCGGCGCACTCCTGGGCACCCACCTGACTGGCATCGCGTCGACCTCGATCGAGGGTGCCAATCCGCTCTGGCCTACACTGGGCGCCATCGCGATGCTCCTGCCGAGCGTCGGCAACGTGCTCTACTCGAGAAACCGGCCGATACCCGCGCCCGGCAGCCACGATAGAGGCGAGCGAGCGGCTGTGCGTAACTCGATACTCGCCTCGATAGTGATCCTCGCCGGGGTCACCGGGTGTGGGTTGCTGGTCGACTGCGACACCGGGATCGCCCCCGCCGTGGTGGTGGAGGTCCGAGACGCTGTGACCGGCGCACCGGCGGCAGCCGATGCCCGGGGAATCGTTCGCGACGGAACCTATTCGGATTCGCTATACCTGTATGAGTTCCGCGATGACGTGCCGTTGTCGTTGGCTGGGGCCGACGAGCGACCGGGTACATACACGGTGACGTTGGAAAAGCCCGGATACGAAACGTGGACCGTATCGGCCATCAGAGTTAACGACAGTAATTGCCACGTGCAGACCGTATTCCTGACCGCCGAGCTGACGACTGCTCGCTGAGGGGTCTTTCGCTTCGTCAGATCTCTCCCCAAAGTGAGTAACCGAGCGCCCCCACGACTCCTGATTTGACTCCGAGGGGAGGGTAGCCATGTCCGCAGGAATCACGCGACGCTTGTTCTGCCGCCGCAGTCTACTTGCCGGTGCCGGCACCGTGCTGTGGAAGCGCTTCGGCGGCCTTACTGGACTCTACGCCGCTACACCGAGCCACTCGGGTCTCAATCAAGCCCGAACGACGCCGATGATCATGACGAGTCACTCCAATGAAACGGGTCATCGCGCGCTGGAAGCGGCGTGGGAGATGCTGAGAGCAGGTGCGTCCGCCGTGGACGCGGTGGAGCGCGCAACGAACATCATCGAGGAGGACCCGGAGGATACGAGCGTAGGATACGGCGGCCTGCCGAACGAGCGAGGAGTGGTACAACTCGATGCATCGATCATGGACGGGAGGACATACAACGCCGGTGCGGTGGCGGCGCTCGAGAACATCAAACATCCTTCCTCGGTGGCACGCCTCGTGATGGAGCGCACGGATCACGTCATGCTGGTAGGCATAGGCGCCTTGGAGTTTGCCAAGTCGTGGGGCTTCCCGGAAGAGAACTTGCTGACCGAACGGGCGCGTGAGAACTGGCTCCGCTGGCGCGAGACTCACAGCGACAGAGACGACTGGGGCCCGCCGGATCATCTACGAACCGAAGAGGAGCAGGACGCCTTCCTGAACAACCGTCTGGCCGAGACACACGGAACCGTCAACGTCCTGGCCGTGGATGGAGCGGGTCACATCGCCGGGATCACGAGCACCAGCGGGCTCAGCTACAAGATTCCCGGGCGAATAGGAGACTCACCGATCATCGGAGCGGGGCTGTACGTCGACAACGAAGTCGGAGCCGCTGGTGCTACCGGTCGCGGCGAGGATGTCATCAAAGCTTGCTCTTCGTATACCATCGTCATGCGAATGCGGGAGGGACGCACGCCGCAACAGGCCTGCGAGGACGCGCTGCGCATGATCTCGGATCGATATAAGGCGGCGGGCTTCGACTACTTACCCGGCGAGAAGTTCGTGGCGATCAACAGGCAAGGCGAGATCGGGTGCGCGACCATGTACGGCACCCGGGTTCCTCGCATGACCGTGGCGAACGACTCGGGCATCAGTATCCACGAGGGGACGATCGCCTTCGAGTGACGCACCGGCAAGCAAGCCTCGTCCTGATTGTTGATTTCCACCGAGCATTGGTCTACACAGCTCCGCCGGCGGTTCTCACAAACCGCCGGCGGTGGCACGCACTAGACGAACGGGATCAGGCCGCGGGACTTTTTCACTGCCCGCCGACCACGGACCGTGCAAAGATCTCGATGGGCGCCGCGACCGCGTCACCAGGGCCGAACTTCCAGATCAACGTCGTCCCCTCCCGATCGTGAGCATTCGATTCTGTGACGTGACCGGGCATGTTAAGTCGGAAGATGATCTCTGAGTTGACAGCCAATTCGACGCCCGGGAGGTCCGCGGCGATGAACGACGCCAATTCATCCTGATCATCTTCGTATACCTGCTGCAGCATGTTCGCGAATGCTTCCGCGTCGGCGCCAGGATAGCGGCGGCGGACAATTCGCATCGACTGCTCCGTGGCGCGTTCGATGAATGCCGACATCAGTCGGTCCTCCTCATCACCGCTCGCATCGAGCAGACCCTGATCGATGGCTGACCAGAGGCCGCCTTTCACGAGGCCGATGATCTCACCGCGCTCTTCCGTCGGCAAATCCGAGTACTGTGCCGCAATCGTCTCTTCGACATATCGCGAGTACCACGCGATCAAGACATCGAGGAGGTTCTCCCAGTAGAACGTTTCGGTGTACGTGTACGACTTGCCTCCTGCCACACCGCCCGATTCCAACTGGACCGCGTTTCGGAAATGCACATCCCCCAGCCTGACCCGGCCTACCCTGGCCTCCGCACTGGCAGCAGTAGCTCCGGCTATGTGGACCTCCCCGCTCAATCCACTCCACGAAGCCAGATCTCGCAC
>JASFLD010000183.1:0-7705 GCA_050118275.1 Gemmatimonadales bacterium | reverse complement strand
TGATCCCAATCCAGGCGGTCGCCGGAATCAACCCTGTCCGTGAAACTCACGTTGAAGACCCTTCCCTCTCTGCCTTGGTTTCCGCAATCCGTGACCTCGTTCCGCTTGATGGGGCTGTCCTTGGTACGCAAAGCGGGACTGCCGTTGTAGCTAGGTAGCAGCGCGAGTACTCCGCACTCATCGTCGGTATACCTGGTACCTCCCGTAACATCATCCAAAACGCGTCCGTCACCGAAGACAAGATCCCCCGCGTCGCGGAACGTGAAGGTGACAGTCTGCGTGGGCCCCTGCTCACCCTTGTTCCCCCCTTTCGCCAGCTGGGGTCCCTGACGTCCATCCTCCAGCGGCGCGGTGGGCCGCTCCTGGCAACCGAGGAGGAAGACGGCAAACGGAACCAGCGCAGTCAGGATTAGCTTTCCATTGTTCATTTCAACCTCCTGTGCTTTGCACTTGCGGACATCCCTTGAGCAATCCGTGTGATCCACGGGTCTCCCGGGAATATGATCGTCGCTTCTCATTTGCCGGCTTGGCCGCATCAGGGAGCCAGTCGCTGGCCGATCCTGGCATCGTACAGGTGAGACGGACATCGCCGGCTCTTTTGCTCGGCGGGCGTGAGGAATCCCCTGGAGGGCCCACGGAGTGTTGGCGTACTCAGGCGTTCAACCGGTCACTCTGCTCCTGCCACAGCGCTCGATCGGAGACGGGGGGGAACGCCATATTCTCGCTCCTTGGGCTCTGAGTAGGTGTGTCAGCGTCGCCCGCTATGCCCGAGCTGCAGCTCTCAGGTGGAATGCTGGGACGACCTGGCTCCAAGACTCACCGTTCGTTCAAGTGAGACGGACACGCGGCGGCCGCCTGCTCACGGGCATGGTCCCGGCTGACCACAGGGTCTCGAATCGTGGCCCGCGAGACAGACGAAACCGCAGTTGGCGGGGATAGGACGGCGATTGGCAAGGCCAGCCGAAAAGGCAGGAATCAGAAGTCGTTGCGTTGTCGCGCTGCGCGAGAAAATATTAACTAGAGAAACGATTAGTGGCTTGGGTTCGAAGTGCCCAGCGCCCCCTGTGCATAGCGGCGCGTCCTTTCTCCCGAGGAGCATCCTCCCATGCCGCGCGGCGAACCGTGGCTCGAGAAGCTGAGGCAAGGCGAGACCGAAGCCGCCTGGGACCTGCTGATCGGGCGCTACCACCGCCTCATCTCCGCGACGGTGCGACATTTCGTCGATGGCTACGACGAGGTGATGGACCTGTTCGCCCACTGCTGCGAGTCGCTCCGCGCTGACGACCTGGCTCGGCTCCGCAAGTACGCCTCCCTGCCCGAGGGTCAGGTTCGCTTCTCCACCTGGCTGGTCGCCGTCGTGCGGAACCTCGTGATCGACTGGTTTCGCCACCGCGACGGCCGCAAACGTCTGAGCAAGCTCGCGCGCGAGTTACCACCGGCGCAGCGCGAGGCGTTCCAGATGGTGTATGTGAACGGGCTCTCGCCAGGAGAGGCATACGAGCTTCTGCGAACGCAGAGCGGCTTGGAAGGGTCGTTTGGCGAGTTCCTCAACGACCTGGCCAACGCGCAGCGTGCCTTGGCAGTCAAACGCCCTGGGGCCCTCCTGTCGGAACTGGGAGGTCACCGCCGCCGCCCCCAGATCGAGGAGATCAAGTCGAGCTTGGAGGACGAGACTAATTCGCCGTCGGAGACGCTCGATCAACGATTATTGCAGAACGAGCTACTGGCTCGGTTGGGGCCGGCGTTGGCCGCGCTGTCAGCGGAGGATCGACTCGCGTTGCAGCTCTATGTCGTCGAAGGGCTGCCCGCCGAAGACGTGGCTCGCCTGCTGGGTTGGAAGAGCGCGAAGACCGTCTATAACCACGTCTACCGCGCACTCGCCGCTGTGCGGGATCACTTGAAGGGCGAGGGCTTGAAGGTTGAGGACCTGTAACGGATCTGCCCGTCGGTGAGCAAAAGGAACTCCGATGTCCGTCTCACCTTAACGACAGCGAGGCCACGGGGGGGCGGCCTCCTGAATCAAGCGGAAGAGCGGGGAGGGTATGGTAGCTGACTGTCCTGGGGATTACGAGAAGATCCTCTGGTTGTTCGATGATCTGCCCGGGAACGATCGAGCCCGAGTTGCGGATCATATCGCTTCGTGCCAGCGCTGCGCCGAAGACCTGGTGTCGTTGCGGCGGGCGGTGACGCTGCTCGAGGCGCACGAAGGCGCCGGCACGCCGAAGGACGATAATGAGTGTCTGGACGAGGCAGACCTTGCGGGGTGGGTGGACGGTTCTCTGGATTCCGAGTCCAGAGCCAGTGTCCTGTCGCACGTGTCGAACTGCCCCCGGTGTCGCCACGCCGCCGCCTCGTTGGTCGGAGCACTGCGGTCTGACCCGGTCGCTCCGGCCATTCGAGAACTGGAGCGATCCGACGTCCCGGCGCACGCGCTCGGACGCCGGCGCAGGTATCGGCTCGGCGCCGTCGCCGCGGCGATCGCTGCTGTTCTCGCCGGCATCGTGTTCCTGAGGCCGACGGATCTCGAAATCGAGGAGGCTGCTCACCGCGATGTGTCACCGGGCGCTATCAGCCTGCCGCAGCCGATCGCGCCGCTAGGCGAGCTGGCAGCGGTGGAAGCCTTCACCTGGTCGGCGGTCAGTGGCGCCGACCGCTACCGGCTGACCGTCTTCGACGAGGAAGGCACGGTGGTCTGGGAGGCCGAGACCGAGGAGACTCGGCTCGCAGTCCCCACGACCGTGCGGTTCGAGCGCGGCGTGCAATTCTTCTGGAAGGTCCACGCTCGCGTGGGTTTCGATCGCTGGCTGGACTCGGAGCTGGTGACCTTCACGATCTCCTAACGCCGGCTAAAGGGTAGTATGGGCATAGCAACCCTGGTCCTGCTAACCGCGTCGAGCGCCGCGGCGCTCCAGGACGCCCAGATTGGTGCGAAAGCGGACATCCTCGAGCTGGTGGAATCCGGCGAGGAGTCGGGACTAGTTGATGCCATCCGGCGCGACGCGGACGAGGCGCGGAAGAGTCTCCATCGGCTGCTGCGGCTCAGCGTCGAGGCTGCCACGGCCGAGGAACGGGTGCGGCGCCTTCTGCAGGCGGAGCGACTCGCGCAAGCCTATCTGACCGCATGGTCCGATTCTTTCCTGGTCCATGGCGTGGAGCGTTTCGAGAACTGGTCGCGCGGCGAGCGCGACGACAAGCTGCAGGCCGACAGCGTTCGGCTGGCCGGGGTCGAGGCGTTCTATCGCGAAGGCCCGGACGCGGCGATGCGGCTCTGGCAGGCGAGTCTCACCCAGTACCAGGCGCTGGCCGACCCCGCCGGTCAAGCGACGGCGTTGGGGAACCTGGGTGCCGGGTACTACGTGCAGGGCGAGTTGGAGCGGGCGCTGCGCTATTACACCCGGTCGTTCGAGTTGGCGGAGGCGGCGGGCGACCGACGAACACAGGGCAACGCTCTCGGCAATATTGCCAGCGTCTACAAGGACCAGGGTGAGTTCGTCCGCGCCGCGGAGTATTATAAACGAGCGCGTGAGACCCGCCCGTTGACGGGCGACCGTCGCGGCGAGGCGGCCGATCTCAACAACCTCGGGCTAATCCAACAAGCCCTCGGCGATCTCGAGAGCGCCGAGAGAGATTTTCGTCGAGCGCTCGATCTCAACCGCTCCGACGGTCGGGATCGCCCCGCCGGCGCGAACCTCACCAATTTGGCCAACTTAGCCGCTATCACAGGGGATTACGACGCGGCGCTCCGGTTCTACCAGGAGGCGCTCAGCGTACGGCGCGAATCCGGCGACCGCAGAGGAGAGGCGCTTGACCTGCAGAACATGGGCCAGCTGCACCTGCGCCGGGGCGATTACGCGGCCGCGCTTCGCTCACTGGAGGCGGCGTTGGACATCGTTTCAGAGGTGGGCCCGGAAATCAGGGGCGCCGAGGTGCGCAGCGATCTCGCGGCCGTGCAGACCGCCATGGGACATCTCGACGCGGCGCTGGAGGAGCTGGACCAAGCCGAAGCGGCAGCGAGCGATGACGAGTACTTCGGCCCAGCTGTCACGTTGCAGCGGGCCGATCTATTCGTCGAGCTCGGAGAGTACGAGGCGGCGTCGGAACTCTACCGTCAGGCCCAACTCGGCTACAGGCAGCTGGAGGACGTCGCGGGTCAGGCCGAGGCTCTGCAGGGTCTCGCCTTTCTGAGCCAGATCCGAGGCGACTACAGCGCGGCGGAAGAGGCCTACACTCGCGCTCTGCTCATTCAGGAGGCGCTGCCCGATCCGCGTCCCGCGGCCCTCACCCGGACGTTGCTGGGCGACGCGCAGCTTCTGGCCGGCGACAGCGCGAGCGCGCGTTCCAGCTATGGTCGGGCACTGACCACGTTCCAACAGCTTGGGGACGTCGTTGCCGAAGCGCGGGTGCTGGGCGCCCTGGCGAACCTGGACCGCGAACTGGGTTCGCTGGATACCGCCGCAGCCACCTACCGGATGGCGCTGGCACGACTCGGCCGGCAGCCGCTTCATCCCGTCCGCTGGTACCTGCATCTGGGCCTCGGATTGACGTTACGTGACCAAGGCGAGCTGGATGCAGCGGCGGAGGAGCTCAATGCAGCGATCGCGAACGTCGATGCCGTCGCCCGGTCGTTGACGGTGGAGGAGTTGCGGCACGGCTACCTCGAGGACATGTGGGATGTTTACGCGGAGCTTGCCTTGACCGAGGTGGCCCGGGGCAGGCCCGGTGTCGCGTTCCAGGTCAGCGAACGAATGCGGGCGCGCCAGCTAGTCGATCTGCTCTCCCATGGTCGCATCCGCACAGACACGCTCGACGCGGAGCTGGTGGAGCGAGAGCAAACACTGCGCCGTCAGATAGCGCAGCTCACGCAAGCGCTCGACGAGCCTTCGGAGCGCGCCAAGATGCGTGGGAATCCGGAAGCCGAGCGCCGCATCTCCGCCTTGCAGGAGTCGCTCGGACGCGTGCAGGCGGAGTACCGCCGTCTGCTCGTCCGACTGAAGCGCTCGCAGTCCCGGTACGTCGATCTCGTCGAACCTCCCGCCGTGACCCTGGAGGAAGTCCGGGCGCTATTGCCCGACGACGCCGTTCTGATCGAGTACATGCTCCACGAAGACAGAATTCTGGCTTTCGTCTTGTCGAAGGAGGATATCGCGGTTCGCGAACTCTACGCCGGCCGCAAGACCGTGCGTCAGTTGATCGAGTTCTTTCGTGGTACGATGACCTCCCCCACGACGGCCGGCGCTTCCCGCGATGTTTGGCGCGCGCCGCTTCGCCGCCTCTACGATGATCTGTTGGGGCCCCTCGAGGCGGCTGGAGATCTCGACGGCCGGCGGCTGCTGATAATCGTTCCGCATGCCGAGCTTCATTACCTGCCGTTCGAGGCGTTGATGCGAAGAACGCCGGCTGGCGGATCGTTCCTCATCGAGTCGTTCGACGTCGCGTACATTCCGTCGGCCGCCGTCTGGTTGCAGCTGGCCAGGCGTGCGCCAGCGACTCGGGCTGGAGGCCTGCTGGCGCTCGCGCCAAGACCCGCCGTCCTCGCCGGCTCGCTCGACGAGGTCGAGGCCATCAGCCGAACCGATCCCCGCGCCAGCGTGCTGGTCGGTGCGCCCGCCACGGAGAGCGCATTCCGGGCCCTGGCCTCCGACCAGCGGATCATCCACCTGGCCACCTACGGAGTTCTCAACCCGTCGAACCCGCTCTTCTCGTTCGTCGAGCTGCGCCCCGATGACGAGCACGATGCCGATGGCCGACTCGAGGTCCACGAGATCTTCGGGCTGGACTTGCAGGCGGATCTCGTGGTGCTGAGCGCTTGCCAGACGGGATTAGGCCGCGGCTATCGTCGCGATGTCCCGCCTGGCGACGATTGGGTCGGCCTCGTTCGCGCTTTCCTGTATGCCGGCGCGGGCGCCGTTGTCGCGAGTCTCTGGTCCGTGGAAGACCGCGCCACCGCCCAGCTAATGGCACGGTTTTATGACGGCTTGCGCGCCGGAGGCCCTGCCGTCGCCGCCCTCGGCGATGCCCAGCGCGCTTTTGTAAACAAAGACGAACTCGCCCATCCGTTCTACTGGGCGGGCTTCATCTTGACCGGAGGCGTGAACTGACCGATACTGAGGCATAGTAGTTTCTGCCGTAGCCCCGGAGGCGCCAGATGGAATGGCCCCGACCATCGCGCAGGCACCGCACGCTGAGCGGATGCGCCCGGACCGTAGTCGCCCTTGCCTTGCTCGCCGCTCTTACCAGCTGTGGCGAACGAGGCCCTACCGGCCCTGAATACCAGTCCGACCCACCGGCGCCGCGCGGGCTCTCCGTATCGGAGCCGAGTGCGGAAGACCAGAACCTAGCCTACGTCTCCGCCAGCCCGGGTACATTCCCCGGCGGTCAATCGGTCAGCGTCACCAACCCGGCGAACGCCGCCTCGGCGAGTGCCCCAATCCAGAATGGCGGCTTCGATCCGGTCGCCGTGCCAGCCGATCCCGGCGATGAACTCCAGGTCGTGGTCGAATTCGCCGATGGCAGCAGCGCCCTCTTCCTCATACGGCTCCCGACCCACCGACCCCCGCGGGTCGTACGAACCCGGCCGCCCAAGGGCGACACCGACGTAGTGCTCAATATCACCGCGGCCGTCGTGTTCAGCGAACCGGTGGACGCGAGCACAGTGACGCAACAGACGGTGCAGTTGCGCCTCGACGGGGCCCCAGTGGAAGGAGTTCTGAGTCTGAAGGAGGACGGGCTGGTGGCAGAGATCGCGCCGGCGGAACTCCTGCTACCCGGACGCGAATACACCTTGGTGATTACTCGGGAGGTGCTCGACTTGACCGGCGATCCACTGGAAGAGGAGGTGCATTCGACCTTCACAACGGTTGGTTCGCAGTCCTCGAGCCCGGCGCAAATCGCCTTCGTGTCCGATGACGAGATCTATGTCGTGAACTCTGACGGCACCGATCGGATACAGCTCACCGCCTCTCCGGGAAGAGAATACGATCCGACGTGGTCGCCCGACGGAACGCGGATCGCGTTCACCAGCATGCGGGACGGCGACGCCGAGATCTACGTGATGAACGCGAACGGCTCGGATCAGATCAATCTCAGCAAGTCACCTGGTCACGATCTCGATCCGAGTTGGTCGCCAGATGGCTCGAAGATCGCTTTCGATGCAAGTCGGGGTGCGACTGACGACAGCGACATCTATGTGGTGAATTCGGATGGGACGGATCTGGTGAACCTCACGGATGCGGCCGGGGCCGCGAGCGATTGGGATCCGCTCTGGTCGCCCATCGGTTCGAGAATCGCCTTCATCAGCATGCGGGATGGCAACCTGGAGGTCTATGCGATGAGTACCGATGGGTCGGATCCGGTGAATCTCTCCAACTCGCCTGGCTGTGACGGTAATGCGGTCTGGTCGCCCAGCGAACTCAAGACCGCCTTCACCAGCACGCGCGACGGCAACTCCGAGGTGTACGTGGCGGATGCGAACGCCATGAGCCAGGCGAAGTTCACGAGTTCGCCGGGAGGCGAATACGATCTCGACTGGTCGCGCGACGGAACGCGGATCACCTTCCGATATCAGGGGGACGAGGGGGTCAGCAATGCCGAGATCTACGTGATGAACGCGGACGGCTCCGGCCGGATGAACCTAAGCAACTCTCCCGGGCATGAATATTACCCGAAGTGGTCGCCCGACGGTTCGCAGATCGCCTTCGAGTATTAC
>JASFLD010000182.1:0-7732 GCA_050118275.1 Gemmatimonadales bacterium | reverse complement strand
GCGCCCGTGCCTCTTGGGCGATCTCATCGTACACTTCGTCGTTTGTTCCCGGGAATCCTCCCGTGGCGGAGGTTGGGATCGGTGTATAAGGGATGCCGCGGCTGCTGGCCAGTCGGACATCGAGCCGAACGCCGGACGGCAACGGTGCACTGACTCCACCGCTCAACAGTTGGCGCGCCGAGAAGCGGTCCGACGTGCCGAGTAGCTCTTGCTGGGACCAGGCCCACGCCAGCGAGTATCCACCCCACGCCGCCCAGGGACCGTTCTTCCAGTTCAGCCAGAGGTCGATGCCGGACGACCGCAACCCGTTCACCTCGGGCGTACCGTCGTACGACTTATAGAAGGCTACCATCCCCAGGCGCAGCTGGTCGCTGGGCGTGTGGTCGAGCCCGACGGACAGGTGGCTCGCGCCGGCGATGGCCAGGGGCCGCCGCTCGAGGCCGCCTTCGTTCCCCAGCACCGATACATCCGTCCAGGCGTCCGAGAGGTTGCTCGAGAGGACCGTCTCGGGAACGCGCAAATACTGATGGTACCGTCCGGCGGCGACCGAAAGGTTCGAGTGCTCGCTGACCTGCCAGCCAACCGAGAGTCGCGGCGCCACGTGTACCTCGGATACGCTGACGAAGGCGTTGGTTCGCGCTCCCGCTCGCACCTGCAGCTTCGGTTGGGGCTCCCAGATGACTTCGCCGTAAGCGCCAATCGCCTCGGACACACCGTGCCGCGAGAGCCAGACGGTTCCGGTGTCGCTGGCTTCCCAGGCTCGGTACTCGATCCGCTGCCGATCGTAAAGCGCGCCGTAACCGAGCTGCACGTCGCCGACGGGTCGCGCGAAATCGGCCGCCAGCCTCGTTCGCCATGACTCACCGTCGGCGACGCCGGGGGCCTCGACGCCCACCGGTAGCCTCGTGGCGAAGCGCGAGATCGCCGCCGTCACGTGCGCGTCGTTGCCGGCCAGCCGTCCCGAATAGCGCAGAGAGCCGGCCGCATTACCCCAGTAAGCCGGCCCGTCCAGACCGGTTACGGCGTCAAGATCGACGGACTCCCGATTGATGAAACCGGTGGCGGAGACGTGGTGAGCGGCGCCCAGCCCGATGTCGAGCCGCACCAGGCCGTCGGCGTAACCGTAAGGAAGCGGCTCGCTCGTCAAGCCGTCGCTGCCGGCCCGGTGTAGCACCCGGCCGCCGGCGAGCACCGACCCGACTCCGATCGGCCCCTCCAAGCGGCCGCCGGCTCCCAACATGTCGATGGCGCCGCCGGAATGAAACGCGTCCAGGCGGCCCGGCCGGGTCTTTAGATCGAGGATGTACGACAATCCGCCGTCGTAGCGAACCGGCGCCCCGCCGGAGTACAGCCAGGCCGACTGCAGGACGTTCGGCTGGAACGCCTCGACCAGGCCGCCCAGGTGGAACGGCGCGTAGACCGGCGCCCCGTCCAGCAGGACGAGCTTGAGATCCGAGGCCGCGCCGCGCACGTAGAGCGCGCCCGCCGGGTCCCCTGGATCGACGCCCGGTTCGGCCCGGGCGCCGTCGACGAGGCCGAGTTCCGCGACCCCCGGCGTCGCATCGAGAGCCCGGAGCTCCGGGTCGGCCGGTGTGCCGCGCCCCGGCGCATCGCCGCCGCTGCCGCCCATCGCCGACGGTTGCGGAGGGTCGGACACGACCGTGATGCCGGCGATGCCGATCGGCGTCAGACGCAGGATCAGATCGAGCTCCAGGTCGCCGGACTCGGGGATGTGTACGGTAACGCTCAGCGGTGCGTGGTCGAGCGTGCTGACGCGGATCCGCTGCTCGCCCGTCGCTACGCCGCTCAACTCGTAGCGGCCTCGCTCGTCCGAGGCGGCGGAGCGCAGCGCCGCGCCGGTACCCAGCTCGATGATGGCGAAGGGCAACGGCTCGCCGGAATTCTCGCTCAGGACCCGTCCGTATATGCGATGCGCGCCGCTGTCTTGTTGGGCGAAAGCGGTGGTCGAAGCGGGACGCCAGGAGGTTGCGGTGGATACGGCGCGTACATACCCCGCGTCGAGCGGGCGATATGCCGGCCCGGCGGCGACGAAAGCAACCATGAACAGCAGTATTGTCATACGACTCGCTATCCGCTCGAGAGGTGGGCCGCTGCGCTCGCCACCCTCTCTATACAACAATAGTGCTTCAACGTTCGACCCGGAACTGCAGTTCGGATTCCGAGGAATCCGCCGCCGAACTGGCCAGCCGCAGGCCGGCCCCATCTTTCAAGACTCTGGGTATCCCGTCGACGCTCACGACGGCGAACTCCGCCCGGGCAGGGATCTCGATACGGATCGGGGCAGGCCCGGGGCGCCGCACCTCGATCCAGCCCGAGCCGGTCCGGTAGCTCGCACCTTCCGCCAGCACCGCGGCCTCGGCCCGTGCCGTGACCGAGACACGAACGACCGCGTCGGTCGGGACGTCCCGCAGGTCGATGCGGACCCGTCCGTCCACCAGCGGCACGGCGATGCCCGTGGACCGCGAGCCGCTCTCGGGCCGGGCGGCTCCGCTGGGCGCGGCCGGCTGTGACTCGACCGCCAGGCCCAGGACCGACTTCGCCCCGGACCATGCATCGTCCAACCAGGGCCTGACGGGAGAGCCGGGGATCGCCGCCGCGCCGGCGCCTCCCACTACAAACACCAGCACCGCAGCCTTGGCCAGCGCGCGGAGCGCCAGATGACGTTGCCCCCGGCTCTTCCTGCGAGCCCACACGACGTCCACACCGTAGCCGGGCGCCACATCGAATTCGCGCAACGCCGCGGTCAGTTCACGCGAGACCGTTCGCAGTCCTTCGAGCCGGGCGGCGCACGCCTGGCACTCCTGTACGTGCTGCTCCACGTCGGCGCGTCGACCGGCATGTGTCTCCCGGTCCATGTACTCGAACAGTTCGTGTTCAGCTAAGTGAGGCATGGCCTCCGCCCCTGGGCTCGTGTTAAGCGTCTTCCAGCGAGTCGGTCGCTCCCCGTTCGTGAGTCTTGGCGAATCGCTCCAGCGCCCGGGCCAACAACTTCCCGACCGAGCCCGGCGCGACCCCCACCAGCTCCGCAATCTCCGAGTATCGGAACCCCTCCTCGCGCAGCATCAACAGCTGACGGTCGCGTCGCGAAAGCTGATCCAACGTCTTGCGAACCGACTCGATTCTCTCGTCTCGCTCTAGATCCTCGTCCGGACGGTCCGGCGCTTGAGGCGACGGCTTCGCGTGCTGCAGCAGCAGCCTGTGGCGCCGGTCGCGCATCCGGGCCTGATCCCGGACGAGGTTCGTGGCGACGGTGAACAGCCAGCTCCGCACCTTCGCGTCGGGCACCGGGTTGTCCAGGAGCCGGACAAACGACTCTTGGGCAATATCCGCGGCTGCATCCGCATCCCCGGTCAACCGGTAGAGGTAGCGGAACAGCGCGGGGTGATGGCTCGCGAACGCCGTTTCGAGGTCCAAGGTGCTCCAGTCCTGGTACGTCCACACTGCAATAACGTCTGACTCGCTCCCTCTGTGACATTAAGCGCTCCCGGCCCGCAACCGAAACCGCCCCCTTCCCCTCGCATCCTGCTCCTGATCGTGATCGTCATCGTTTTCGTGGTCGGGTGACTGAGGGTGATGACGATGACGATCAGGAGCAGGAGCAAGAGTGAACTGGGCGTAGGTGAAGGGGCGGCTGTCACAGAGGAGGGGGGTGGGACGTTCTAACTGTGAGTTGCCACAAGTCCCTGCAAAGCTCTATCGACGGCTTCAGATCGCGGAGTGGGTGACGTATGGACGTGAAGCTTCGACGGTGGGTGGCGGTGCCACTGGCCGGTTGCCTGATCCAGTTGGCCGCCGCGTGCGGCGATGGACCGACCGAGCCGCACGGCAAGATCGAAGGACTACCTCGACCGCTGGATGTTTCCGAGACAGCGGTCGTCAATGCGAACAATCGGTTCGGGTTCGACTTGCTGCGGCAGCTGAATGCCGCCGATCCCGACTCCAACATTTTCATCTCGCCATTGAGCGCGTCGATGGCGCTGGGCATGACGCTGAACGGCGCCGCCGGTTCGACCTACGACGCCATGCGAGCGACGCTCGGCTTCGGCGAGCTGTCCAACGAGGCGATCAACCAATCGTATCGCGGCCTGATCGATCTGCTGATCGACCTGGATCCCCGGGTGACCTTCGGCCTGGGCAACTCGATCTGGTACCGGGAGGGCTTCCCGGTCGAGCAGGACTTCCTCGACACGACGGGCGAGTACTTCGACGCGGAGGTGTCGGCGCTCGACTTCGATGACGCGGCCGCGGCGGATGTGATCAACGGTTGGGTCGAAACCGAGACCGCCGGCAAAATCGAGCAGATCATCGATCCCCCAATCGATCCGCAGACCGTCATGTTCCTGATCAACGCCATCTACTTCAACGGGACGTGGACCTACGAGTTCGACAAGTCGGAGACGGAGCAGGCGCCGTTCCATCGATCGGACGGCTCGACGGTGCCCGTCATGTTCATGGCCCAGCAGACGGACCTCGCCTACGCGCACGACGAGGGCTACCAGGCCGTCGATCTGCCGTATGGCGGTGAAGCTTACTCGATGACCGTCGTGCTGCCGCGCGAGGGCGTCGACATCGATTCGCTGATCGCCGAACTGGACGCGGACAGCTGGGAGGCGCTGCTCGCCGACGCCCGAGTTACCGGCCTCGAGCTCCATCTGCCCCGCTTCAGGCTGGAATACGAGAAGGTGCTGAACGACGCGCTGAAGGCGCTGGGGATGGAGGTCGCTTTCGTGGATGGTGCCGCCGACTTCAGTCGCATCGCGCCCGGTTGGCAACTGTTCATCAGCCAGGTCAAGCAGAAGACGTTCGTGAAGGTGGACGAAGAGGGTACCGAGGCGGCGGCGGTAACATCGGTGGAGGTGGGGTATACCTCGATCCCCAGCGGACCGCCGGTGCTGCGGGTCGATCGCCCCTTCCTGTTCGCCATCCGTGAACGGTTCTCGGGCACGGTGATCTTCGTCGGCAAGATCGTCGATCTGCCTCCGGCCTGAGCGGCCGGGAGGTTGGTGCCGAACGACGCAGAGCGGCGGTTGGTCGTCGCGCAATTTCTGGAGGGGCAACGTCATGAAAGCAGCGGGAAGTCGCGTCACCCGGATCGTGGCCGCCGCGGTCCTCATGCTGTCGTCTCCCGGCGTGGCGGTGGGACAGCTCATTTCGCTGAAGACCATCCCCATAGCCGCGGGAGACCAGTTTCAGCTGTTCCCGTCGCAGAACCAGGCGATGGGCGGCATAGATATCGCGATCGACGATTCGCTGCTCGATCCGTTCATCAACCCGGCGAAGGGCAGTCTACTGAACGGCGCGCTGGTTTTCACCTCGCCGACGCTCTACGACGTCGACGGCGAGTTCGGCAGCGCGCGATCCGTTCCGCTGGGCGCGCTGGTCGGCTCCTCGTCTTGGTACGGCGGCTTCGCGCTGGCGCTGCAGCAGCTGAAGCCGATGAACCCGACGTTCGGACTTCCGGTCTTCGGGCCGACGTGGTCGCAGCCCACCGAATTGAGCAGCTCGGCCAACAACCTCTATGCCTTCGGCATGGTGGGTCGGTCGCTGGACGGCAAGCGCGCCTCCATCGGAGCGAGCGTCTTCTACGCGGATCTCGAGGCGCTGGAGGGCGTCGATCTGTTGTATGCCGGCAGCCAGCGGATCGAGCAGTCGGGCCATCTGCTGGGGGTGCGTCTGGGGCTGTTCGGCGAGTTGAGCGCTGGCCAGGACTACGAGGTCCTGCTGCTGTACAACGGGCTCGACATGACCCACGACGTCACGTACCCGGAACCGGTCTTCGAGCCGACCCCCGGGGGGCCGTTCGAACGTCTCCGCGTGGAGGAGAACGAAGACAAGACGAACACTTGGGGCGTGCACCTCGGGTACACGCACCCGCTGGCGGGGGAAGGCTGGCGGATCGGCGCGATCCTCACGGGCAACTACAAGACGCACCCGAAGATCCCCAACTACGACATCATGAACATCCCGCGTGATCCGGGCGACACGTGGGGCTTCAACCTCGGCCTGGGCGTATCCCGCTCGCTCGGGCCCACCGTCTTCGGCGCCGACCTCATCCTCGAGCCGATCTGGAGCGAGACGTGGGCCGAAGCGGCGCAGCCGGTGACGACCCGCAGCGGCAAGATCATACCGGAGGGTGAGAGAACCGTCGACAACGACTTCCAGTTCATGAACACGTTGTTGCGGCTGGGCGTCGGCGTCACGCATAAGCGGGCCAACTTCCAGTTGGGGCTGCAGGTGAAATCGTACGACTACACGCTCGAGCAGACGAACCTGGTGGAAGAACAGTTCCGTCAGCAGGACGAGAGCTGGTTCGAGTGGACGCCCACCTTCGGAGTCGGCCTCGCCTTCTCGGAGTTCGAGGTGCGCTACGCCGGCCGGGTGACGACGGGGACGGGCCGGCCGGGCGTGTCGTGGTGGTCCGTCGCCGAGCCCATGGCGTTCGATGCCGCCGCCGGCGGCGATTACATCGTCGCCCCGTCGGGGCCGTTGACCCTGCAGGACGCGAATGTCTGGGCGCATCAACTGTCGCTGGTCATACCGCTGGGAAGCTGATCCCGCTCCGTACCGATCCGACGTAGCTGTCGCCGCTTGAGTGGCGACAGCTACACCCTTCTCGATCCAGACGCTCTGCAAGTTCGTTCGACCTGCATGCGGCAAATTCTGTGGGGTCAGGCCCTAGGGACGGGAGCATTGAGTTAAGGGCCGTTCGGGCCTAACATAAATGCTTACCATACTTGGAAACGCCCACGGGCTACTCACGTGAGGAAACCATGATCCAACTGGATCTTAGCGACGAAGAACGGCGGGACCTTCTCCAGCTGCTGGAGGATGTCCTCTCCGATCTGCGGATGGAGATTGCCGATACGGACAGCATGGATTTCCGTGACAAGCTGAAGCGCCGCAAGGAGGTCATCGGGAAAGTGATCGGCGCATTGAAGGATGTTCCCGGCGGGTCCTAGCCGAGAGCGTCTCAGCCGACTGAAGATCATTCTGGGACCAACGTCCCTGTCTTCGTAATCTGACCAGATCCAGGTTGAGGTGAAGGTCCATCTGCTCGACGGAACCTACGAGCTGTTCCGTCACTACTACGCGCTGCCCTCGCATGTGAACGGCTCGGGACAGGAGGTCGCGGCGACCCGCGGCGTGCTGGGCTCGGTCCTATCGCTGATCGGCGATGGCGCCACGCACGTGGCGGTCGCCACCGACCATGTGATCGAATCGTTCCGGAACGACCTGTGGGCGGGATACAAAGACGGCTCCGGCGTCGAGCCGCCCCTCATGTCGCAATTCGGCCTGCTCGAGGATGCGCTGCGCGCCATGGGTGTCATCGTCTGGGCGATGGTCGACTACGAGGCCGACGATGCGCTCGCCGCCGGGGCGGCGATGGCGAACGAGGACGAGCGCGTCGATCAGGTGCTCGTTTGCACGCCGGACAAAGACCTGGCCCAGTGTGTCAGAGGGGAGCTCGTCGTGCAGTTGGACCGTCGGCGACGCTCGATCACCGACGAGGACGGCGTGATCGCGAAGTTCGGTGTGCCGCCGCGCTCGATCCCGGACTATCTGGCGCTGGTCGGCGATGCCGCCGATGGGTATCCCGGGCTGCCGGGCTGGGGCGCCAAGTCGGTGGCGACGGTGCTGGCGCGCTACGGTCACATCGAGCGGGTCCCGAAAAGGGCGATCGATTGGGATGTGGAAGTCCGGGGTGCGGTGC
>JASFLD010000181.1:0-7780 GCA_050118275.1 Gemmatimonadales bacterium | reverse complement strand
CGTAGAGCCCGCGAGCGCCAGTGCAGCCAGGGCGGTAAGGGCAAAGCCGGTCATTCCATCATCTCACTTGGGCTCGAGCACGATGTCGCGACGCACGATCCAAGTTCCCGATGCGTCACGGGTCGGTGTCACGATGCCCGAGCCGCCGCGATTCTCCCGCCCCGCACGGTACTCGTCGGTCACGCGTGGATCGTCGCTGAAGACGACCTGGTCGATCCAGTACTCCTGCCGGTCCGGTTCTTTGATCGTCATGTGGATGTGGGCCGGGTCATCGCGACCCGGATACGGCGCCGGTCGAATGGTCTCGAATCGGTATTCCCCGCGCTCGTTGCTCTTGACCCAGCCTCGCAAGTAACCGTGGCGCCGTCCCCAGCCACTTTCATCGCCCCGGGTCGGATAGATGCCCTCGGCGTTGGTGTGGTGGACGTAGACTATGACCCCGGGCGCCGGGGTAACGCCGTCGGCTTGATAGACGCGGCCGCTCAGCACTAATCGATCGCCTGGCTCGTCGGCTGGCGGGATCACGGTGCTCCACGCGAGGTCGTCGAACGAGTGCTCGTAGATCGCTTCGCAGCCCTCGCAACGGTAAAGGTCGGGCCGCGACTGGGCAGCGAGAGTAGTTGGCACTAGAAGGGCACAGATCAAGAGACGCTTCGGCAACATGGAATCCTCGAGTCATAGGTCAGCGTTTCCCTATTACGATGCCGCTGACCCGGTCGAGGTTTAGACGGCTGGCCAGGCCTCGAACGCCTTCGCCCGCACCGAGACGATGCCAAAACGTTGTCCAGCGTCCTGCATCATGGTCCGGCGCCGTACGGGATCGAGCGGGCCTCGTAACTCGGATCACTCATAGGTGATCGCTCGCATCGGGTCGATGCGAGTGGCGCGACGCGCCGGCAGATAGCAGGAGGCCAGAGCCACACCGAGTAGCAGCAGTGGCACACTCACGAGGATGGACGCGTCGTTGGGTCGCACCTGATAAAGAAGGCTGGCCAGCAGTTGGCTACTGGCCATCGCCGCGACAATCCCGATGGCGGTCCCCGTGGCGGCCAAGACCAATCCCTGTTTCAACACCATCCGCATCACCTCGCCGCGGTCCGCGCCCAATGCCATTCGGATACCCATCTCGCGAGTGCGCTGGGCGACCGAGTGCGCCAGCAGCCCGTAGATGCCGACAGCGGCCAGCAGCAACGCCGTCGCGGCGAAAGCTGCCAGCAAGAGCAGGTAGAAACGCGGCTGCGCCACAGACCGGCTCGCCAGCTCATCCATCGTACGGACGCTGAACATCGGGACTTCGGGGTCGATAGCGGCGAGACGTTCCCGGATCGGGTTGACCAGGGTGGTCGGCGGCACCGACGCCTTCACCACCACCGTCATCCCCGGCTCGGGGAATTGACTGTGCGCGACGTACATCTCGGGCCGAGGCTCGGCGCTGGGCCCAAAGTGCTTGATGTCTTCCACCACGCCGATCACTTCCCCACCCAGACGACTTCCACCGAGGCCGAGACGGGTCCCGATCCGAAACGTGTGACCGAGGGCGTTTCCATCGGACCAGAGGCGGCGCGCGGCGGACTGATTGATGACGACGACGTCAGGTGTCCCCTCGCGATCGGCGCCGGTGAAATCGCGTCCCGCCAGCAGGTCGATCCCCATCGCTCGGAAGTAGCCCGGTGTCACCACACGCACCTGTACTGACGGCTCCTCACCGTCAGGCACTTGCAGACCGTCGATGTATTCGACGGAGATGCTGTAGAAGAATCCACTGAACGGGAGGCCGAAGACGGCATCGGCGCTCTCGACGCCGGGCACCGTCTCGATCCGCGCGAGGAGATCCTGATAGAAGTCGCGCGCCTGGCGGGGCTCGACATAGCGGGCCTCGGGGAGCGAGAGATTGAAGGTAAGAATATCCGACGTCTCGAACCCTGGATCCACCTCTTGCAAGCGGACGAAACTCTTGAGTAGCAGGCCGGCGCCAACCACGAGCACCACGGCCAGGCCCACCTCGGCCACCACGAGCCCGTTCCGGGTTCGGCGTGTGCCGCGCTCAGCCGAAGCTCCTCGACCGCCTTCCTTCAGCCGGTCTCCCAGTCGCGCGTCCAACGATGCCCGGACGCCGGGGAACAACCCGAAGAGGACCGCCGTGAGCAGCGCGATGCCGGCGGTGAACAGGAGAACGATGCCGTCAATGCGCATGTCTTCGAGGCGCGGGATGTTGGCCGGCTGAATAGTCGCGAGCAGATCGGCACTCCACGTCGCCAGGACCAGGCCGGCGGCCGCGCCCAGCACGGCCAGTAACAAACTCTCCACCAGTAGGCCGCGCAGCAGTCGCAGCCGACCGGCGCCGAGCGCCGCCCGGATCGCCAGTTCGCGGTCCCGGCCGAATGCTCGGGCGAGCAGCAGGTTGGCGACGTTGACGCAGGCTATCAGCAAGACAAGGCCCACGGCCCCGAGCAGGATGAGCAAAGCCGGCCGGACGTCTCCGACGACAGAGTCGGCCAGGCCCACCGTCGTGGCCGTCCAGCCGCCGTCGACCTCGGGGTACCTCTCTGCCAGAAGCGCGGCGATCGACCGCATCTCCGACGCGGCTCCCTCTATCGTGGCATCCGGACGCAGCCTCGCCTGGACGGTCAGGTAGTGAGCGCCCCTCTGCGTCGTCAACTCCTCCTCGCTGAACGCGAGCGGCGTCCAGAACTCGCCGTCCCAAAAATACTGAAAGCCCGCCGGCATCACGCCGACGACCGCGTAGCCCTCGCCATCCAGCGTGATCGTCCGACCAACGATCGAGCGGTCGGCGCCGAAGCGCCGCTGCCACAACCCGTAACCCAGGATGACGACGCGGTCGTGACCGACGACCTCGTCCTCACTGTCGAACGCCCGTCCCAGCTGGGGCGCGACGCCCAGCAGGGGAAAGAGATCCGCCGTTACCCGGCCACCCTGTATTCGTTCGGCACCGTCAGCGCCGGTGAACGTCATCGATTGAGGGTGACCGGCGGCCATGAGCTCGAAAGAGGTGTTCATGCTCTTCCAGTCCATGTAGTCGGGGGGAGACGCGCTCCAGAGGTCGCCTTCGTGGAGGGAGTACACGCGAACCAGTCGGTCGGGATGCTCGAAGGGCAACGGCCGAAGCAGCACGGCGTTCACCGCACTGAAGATCGCCGTGTTGGCCCCGATCCCCAACGCCAACGTGATGACCGCGACGGCGGTGAATCCAGGGCTCTTCCACAGCGAGCGCACGCTATAGCGGAGATCGTTCAACAGAGAGCTCATACGATGCCTCACGTCTCCCGAGCGACCGGTAGCCACCGTCGCCCGGCTGAGGTGGACGGGTCGAACCATGCACTGAGTGGGCCGACGCTGTCGCGAATGCCGCAACGCCGGCTCGTTTTCGGACATGCGAGGGGGAAATCGTGCAAACGGCGTGCCGAGACCCAAGCGTCCGAAGGAGACGAGGCTGCGTCCCGCAAGACTCGTCCTCTCCCTCAGCGCGTCCGCTTCCGGGAACCGACATTCCCAGCACCGGACACCGCTTTGGCGGTGCTCGTGACGCCCGTTCAACGGTCCCGGCTGCTGCTGGACGCACAAGGCAATGCGCGGCCAGTTGGCTCTCGGTCCGTTAGAGACGGTTGACTACTCGTCGGAAAAGGAGACAATTCCCTCTCGATGCGTCCCGTTCGACTTACACTGTCTCCGACCCGTTGAGCGGCTGTGGGGATCGCGAGGTGTGGTGGACAGCGGGCGCGCCGAAGCGCTATTGGGGAGCGAAGAACCCGACATCGAGTCGATTCCGGGCGCTCCATCGAGCTGGGGAGGTTGCATGAGAGCGTTGGCTATCAGCCTGCTTTGCGGGACGATATACGTCGGCCCCATGTGGGCTCAGCATGAGCATGCCGGATTCCCCTACGCCGGCGAAGAGGCGAGCGAGATTCCATCGCTCACCACCAGGCAACTGGACGGGTTGCATCGCGGAGAGGGCATGGGAATGGCGAAGCCGGCTGAGCTCAATCACTATCCCGGCCCCAAGCACGTGCTCGACCTGGCGGTTGACCTCCGCCTGTCGCAGGAGCAACGAGCCGAGATAGAGAGGATCCGAAACGCGATGCTGAGCGAGGCCATTCGGATCGGCGAACGGATCATCGAGGGCGAGGCGGAGCTGAACCGGCGCTTCGCCCACGGGCACATCGACGAGCTCATTCTCGAGGAGCTGAGCACGCAGATCGCCGCCCACTACGGCGAGCTGCGGTTCGTTCATCTGGCGGCCCACCTGAGCACGAGGGCCGTGCTGACCGCCGATCAGATCGCGAAATACGACCATCTACGCGGCTATTCGTTGGGGCCGTCAGGTCAGGGGAACTCGTTCCATTAGGTGGACTTGAAAGGACGACGCAACGCCAGGGTCGAGCCACCCGTGGCACTCGAACTTGACGCGCTCGGGCCGGGGAAGCAACATGTTTGCATATTCCCCGAATCGCCGGCGTCCCCCTTCCCTGCCATCACCGAGGAGGCTCTATGCGAACCGCCATCGCTCTTCCTCTATTATCAATGTGTCTAGGCGTCTCGAGCCTTGCGGCTCAAGAACAGGGCGCGATGCAGGACACCGCCCAGCAGACGGTCAGCTTGACGGTGGCCGAAGCCGTCATCACCAGCAACGTGGTCGAGCGGGTCCCGACCGACACACTGACGACGGTCGCCGCGGATGCAGGACAAGTCTATTGCTGGACGCGGATCACCGGCGCGACGGGCGAAGTCGAGATCGCCCATGTCTGGTACAGGGGCGACGAGGAAGTCGCGCGAACCCCGCTGCGAGTAGCCAGCGCCGACTGGCGCACGTGGAGCTCCAAGAAGATCGAGCCGAGCTGGACCGGCGATTGGCGAGTCGAGATCGTTGCACCGGATGGGACGGTGCTGAAGACGGTTGCCTTCACGGTGGGCTGAGCCGCCTTGCGATATACAAGCGCACGCGGGCGGCGCCGGGCGTTCGGGCCCGTGCTCAGCGTCGCCCTCGCGCCCGAGCCTGCAAGCTGTAGATTACCCGCAAGCGAACTCGCCCTGTTCATCAGGCCAACATAGCTCTCTCAAAGAGAGGTTTTCGTGCGACGACTCCGAATCGGTGTGATCGACCTCGTGTCGAAGGCTCCCACGCGCTCGCTCTGGGCGCGTGTCATGCATGCCAACCTGGCCAGTATCATGCCGCAAGCGGTGGCCGTCTGGTGCGAGCAGGCCGGACACGAGGTTCAGTACATCTGCTTCACCGGATTGGAGGACCTCGAAACAGCGCTTCCCGCCGATCTCGATCTCGTCTTCATCGGCTCTTTCACGCAGGCGGCCCAGCTGGCTTATGCGCTGAGCAACATATTTCGCCGCCGTGGTGCCGTGACTGTGCTGGGCGGTCCCCACGCGCGCTGTTATCCCGACGATGCGAGGCGCTACTTCGACTACGTTCTCGGCTTCACCGACCGGTCGGTGATCGACACCGTGCTGGACGAGTGCACCCCCAAGCGGTCGTACGGGTCTCATCTTTTCGCCGACCGTCAGCCAATAGATCTGCCCAGCGTCGCCGAACGTTGGAAGTTCATCGAACCGACGCTCAGCAAGGCACCCACCCGACTCAAGACAGTGCCGATGCTCGGAAGCCTCGGTTGTCCCTACACGTGTGAGTTCTGTATCGACTCGGTCGTCGGTTACCAGCCATTCGATGGAGACAAGGTCGCCGCCGATCTGCGCTTCATCATCGACAGAATGCCGGAGGCGTTTGTGGGGTGGCACGACCCCAACTTCGGGGTGCGGTTCCGCGACTCGCTGGAGGCGATCGAGCACGGGACGCGGCGGGCGTCCCTCACCTTCATCGCCGAGAGCAGTCTTTCCCTGCTGTCGGAAGCCAACCTCAAGCGGTTGCGCGACGCCGGGTTCAAGGCGCTGCTTCCCGGCATCGAGTCGTGGTACACATTGGGTGGAAAGTCGAAGAGCGGGAGCGCGCAGGGCATCGACAAAGTCAAGAAGATCTCCGCGCACGTGAACATGCTGCTGGGACATGTACCATACGTGCAAACCAACTTCGTGCTCGGTCTCGATGTGGACGAAGGCGGAGAGCCCTTCGAGCTGACCAAACGGTTCCTGGACGCTACGCCGGGCGCCTTCCCCGGTTACTCGCTGCTGACGGCGTTCGGAGAAGCAGCTCCGCTCAACCTGGAGCTGCAGAAGGCTGGCCGCGTGCTGCCCTTCCCCTTCCATTTCCTCAACAACAACCAGGCGATGAACGTGCGGCCGAAGAACTACGAGTGGCCGGAATTCTACGACCGGGTCATCGATCTGACCGAGTACTCGTTCTCTTGGAAGGTCATAGCGCGCCGCGCGCTGGCCAACCGTCCGGCGTTCGCGCGCTGGCTCAACGTGGTGCGCGCCATCTCGTCGGAAGGCTTCGGCCGCATCAAGTACTACAAGACCATCCGCCGGCTGCTCGACACCGACCGCTCGGTACGCCGATTCTTCGATGGTGAGACCAGCGTCATACCGTCCTTTTACGTCGATCGCATCCGCCGCGACCTGGGACCGTTCTGGGAACATCTACCGGCCGGCGCGCTGGATCACGACCCCAACGCCTATCTGAAGAAGACGACCGCCAGGGCCGCCGTAGCAGTGAGCTGAGCACGCGGAGGCATGGCCCGGGTGAGTAAAGCTTTCGGTTCTGGCCATCGGTACGTGGCTTGGATTATTTTACCGAAGCCCCACCGAACCCAATGAGCCATGCGAATTCATCACGCCCTCGTCGCGATCGTGATCGTTGCCGGCCTGTCATGGACTTGCAGCGATAGCACCGAGCCGCCCAAACCAACCTCTGTCACTCTAAGCGTCAGTCAGGTCGAACTCGACGCCATCGGCGCAACCAAGACAATCGATGCCCAGGTGCTGGACCAAAACGGCCAAACGATGCCCGAGGAACCGATCACCTGGTCGTCATCCTCGGAGATGGTGGCGAGTGTGAACAGCAGCGGCCGCGTAACGGCGGTCAGAAACGGAACGGCGACGGTCACGGCCCGCTCGGGCTCTGCCAGCGGCTCGGCGATGGTCACCGTCAGCCAGGTCGTAACGACCCTGCAGAAGGTGGGGGGCGACGGACAAACGGGAACGGTCGGACAAACGCTACCCCGTGATCTACAGGTGGAGCCGAGAGATCGGCTCGGTGTTCCGGTGCCTGGTACCAGCGTCGGATTCGCCGTGGTCCGGGGAGGCGGAAGTGTCGCTCCGTCACTGGTGAAGACCGGCGTCAACGGACGCGCCGCGGCCGTTTGGACGTTGGGGGCAACTTCGGGTAGCGACCACCGGGTCGAGGTGACTCACACAGACGCTCCGTCCGTGTCGTTCAACGCTACGGCGCTCGCGGACGCCCCGAGCACTCTCGAGAAGGTCCAGGGCGACGGCCAGACGGGAGCGGCGGCGACGGCGCTGAGCGATTCGATCGTCGTGCGCGTGGAAGACGCGCGCGGTAACCCGGTGCCGGGACAGAATGTGAGCTTTGGCGTCACGGGCGGCGGCGGCAGTACCCGCCCGGCCGCCGTTGACACCGATGTCGAGGGCCGGGCCGCGACCGAGTGGACGTTGGGGTCAGGCCTGGGCGACAACACTCTGGTGGTGAGCGTGGCGACCCTGCCGGCCGTGACGTTCAGCGCTACCAGCGAATTGGGGCCACCGACGAACATCTCGATCGAGGCGGGCGACGAACAGAGCGCCACGGTGGGCACGGAGGTCACCGTCGTGCCCACCGTTGCCGTGACCGACGCGGGCG
>JASFLD010000180.1:0-7808 GCA_050118275.1 Gemmatimonadales bacterium | reverse complement strand
CGGCGACCGCTCGGTGTCCTGCTCATCGTCGCTCCCCCAGCATGGGGGATATGACAGGTCTCTCAGCGAGGATCCGGTGTATTCCTCGCACCGCTGTCCTGACGGAGCGTTCAGTCGACGGAGCCGCGCCCTCGACCAGTACTCGTAGACCATCCGAGCGTGTTCGTTCGCCCGCGACCGTGCTGAAAGGTGGCAGCTGATGACACCGGAACTCGATCACAGGCAACTCTATCGCCTGCCCTGGAGCCTTCCGGACAATGCGATCTCCTGGCTGGAACCTACCGCCGCTTGCAACCTCTACTGCGAAGGCTGCTACCGCGCCAACGACCCCAAAGGCCACAAGCCGCTCGATGAGATCGGACGCGATCTGGACGTCTTCATGTCGCTGCGAAACTGCGACGGAATTTCCATCGCTGGCGGCGATCCGCTGACCCACCCAGAGGTCGTCGACATCGTGGCGCTCGTCGCCGAGCGGGGGCCCAAGCCGATCCTCAACACGAACGGTCTCGCGCTCCATCGCGAGCTGCTGGTCGAGCTCAAGCGCGCGGGGCTCAAGGGCCTCACGCTGCACATCGACAGCAAGCAACGACGTCCGCACTGGAAAGGGAAAAGCGAGATCGAGCTCAACGAGCTGCGCTTGGAATACGCCGAGATGATCGCCGGCGTCGGCGGCCTGTCGTGCGCGTTCAACTCCACCGTCTACGAGGACACGCTGGAATCGGTGCCGCTTCTCGTGGAGTGGAGCGCCAAGCACATCGACATCGTGCACGTCATGGTATTCATCGCATTCCGCGCTGCCCTGCTCCGCGACGCTTACGACTATTACATCGGCGGAGACAAGATCGACATCAGCGGTGTGCCCTATGCCTACGACGATTCGCTGAAAATCGATATCAAGTCGACCGACATCCTGCGCGTCATTCGCGGCCGCTTCCCCGCCTTCCGGCCCAGCGCCTACCTGAACGGCACCGAACAGCCCGATTCCTTCAAGTGGCTGTTGACCGGCAGGCTGGGCACGCGCGAGCGGATCTACGGCTATGTGGGCCCCAAGTTCATGGAGCTCGCTCAGACGACGCACCATCTGCGCCATGGCAGCTACCTGGCCTACAGCAGCCCGCGCGTCACCGGTCGCGGGCGGTCCATGCTCCTGCTCTCGCCTTTCGACCACGGGCTGCGCGGAGCCGCCGGCGCCTACCTTCGGACGCTGGCGCTGAATCCGCTGCGAGCTTTCAACCGCCTGCATTACCAATCGGTCATGATCATCCAGCCCGTAGACTTCATGACCGACGGACGGCAGAACATGTGTGATGGCTGTCCCGATATGACCGTGTGGAACGGTCGCCTGGTCTGGTCGTGTCGTCTCGAGGAGCCGCTCAACTACGGCGGTTTCGTCCGGACCGTCCCCAAGGAGAGCTGAGGCGCATGGACGGCTCCGAGGCAGAGGCGCCGGCGGCGTACGCCTCAGCGAGAGACGCGACTACCGGTCCGGCCGCCGATGGAGGTGGGTCCCGCCCGGTGCGCCTCGTCGATCACATGACGTCGATCTACAACGCGCTGCTGGCCCTGATTTGGCTCTGCCTCATCCCCCAGTGGTCGTACTCGGTCTGGCTGGCTCTGGCGCACGCAGCAGCGGCTTTGCTGCCGAAACTGTTGGCGCGTACTCGGGGAAAGCTGTCACCGGCGGGACGCGTGCTGGCGGACATCTACCCGCTGATCTTCATCCTCGCCTTCTGGACCGAGTTGGACCTCGTGCGTCGACTTCTGCACGACTCGAGTTTCGATCGCGTGATCGCCGGTCTCGACCTGGCCGTGTTCGGAGTCCACCTCGACCAGGTGTGGTTGCCGGCGATGCCGTGGCTGTGGTTCAGCGAGATCATGCACTTCGCCTACTTCTCGTACTATTTCGCCGTGATCCTGCCACTTCTCTACATGGCGCTCCGGGGTAGCGCCGAGATGAAGCGCGACATGACGTTCCGCGTCATGCTGGTGTATCTCGCCTGCTTCTTCATCTACATCGCGTTCCCCGTCGACGGTCCCCACTTCCTCAGCCACCACTACGAGGGGCCGCACCAGGCGGGATTCTTCTATAAACTCGACGAGGTACTGCAGGGCCAGGGCGATGCCCTGGGCTGTTCCTTCCCCAGCTCGCACGTAGCGGCGACCACGACGATGGCTTACCTGGGGATCCGCTGGCTATCGAAGCCGGCGGCTGTGCTGCTCGTCCTGTCGGCGGTGGGCGTGGCGCTGTCGACCTTCTACGCACAACACCACTACGCGATCGATTCGCTGGCCGGAATCATCCTGGCTTTGTGGCTCCAGCTACTCGTGGCGCCTGCACTGCTGCGCTGGTGGCGCTGCTATCGTCTCACCGCCGCCGCTGACGGCCGGAGTCTCAGTCCTCCGCTCCCACCGCCAGCAGCGCCGCCTTCGCGCTGAGCTCGCCGAACTCCATCCGATCGTAGGCATCGGTCAGCGTGTGACCGACCGTCACCGCACCGTGCCGCTCCAACAGGACCAGCCTGGCACCGCCCGAGACGGCCCGGCCGACCGACTCGGCCAGCTCCGGCGAGCCGGCCGGCGCGTACGGGACTCGGGTGACGCCGCCCAGTGAACCCTCGACCTCGGGTAGCAGCTCCCGAATCTCGAGGGCGCGGATCCCCAAAGCCGTGAGGGCCGGCGCGTGCGTGTGGATCACCGCTCCTACGCCCGCGTCGGCGTAGTAGCAAGCGCGATGCATCGGTAGCTCGATGCTCACCTTCGTCGGGCTCTCGCCGTCTTCACGCAGCGACACCAGATGAATATCCCCGGCGTGTAGCCGCGATTTGTTCATGGCACGCGGCGTGATGTAGATGGCGTTACCCTGGTGCAGCCGGGCCGAGAGATTGCCGCAACACCCACCGATGAGGCCGGCCTCCCAGAGCCGTCGACCGTGATAGCAAATCAGCAGTCGCAGAGCTTCGTCGTTGGCCGCCGCCGCCGGCTCGAGGATCGCCCGTCGAACCGGGCCCAGCAGCATACCGTACTGGCCGACGTGTCCCACCAAGCGCCGTGTTCCACCGATCCATGGCATGATCCGTGACATGGAACCTCCTTCTGCCTGTTTGTCAAATATAGCGTCCCCAGCCGATTCGCGCCGGAAAGAGTGGCGGACCCGGCCAACCGCCTCGTTCTCCAGCCGCTGGTCCGCTTCGATACCGCTCGTCTGCGCCTCGCGCCGTGGCTTGGATGTGCCGCCGACAACGTCTATTATCTTGCAAGTCGATTTTCCATCCATCAGTTTCGGGGCTCTTCTCGGGATCGGCCCGTTCCAGAACGGAAAGGAGGGTAGCCACGTGCCGCGCTCCGCCGCCACGCCGCTTCCGCCGGCTTTCCGCACGGTGGTCCTGACGGTCGTGCCCGACGCGGTCACCCTGGACGAATCCGGCTGGACCGAGCTCGAGCAACTTGTCCGACGTGCGCTGAGCACCCGGCCGCCCGACCTCCGGCGGCGGATCCGCCTCTTCATGCACCTCGTCCGCTGGCTGCCCTTGCTACGGTACGGTCGTCCGTTGACCGCGCTGGACGCGATGCGGCGCGAGCGGTTCCTCCGCTCGCTCCAGGAACACCGGCTCGATGCCATCCGGCTGGGTTTCTGGGGACTTCGCACGCTGGCCCTGTTGGGCTATTACGGAAGGAGTGGCGCGGCAGACTCGATCGGCTACCGTCCCGACCCAGTCGGCTGGGAGGCGGCGCGATGAAGGAGATTGCCTACGACGTGGTGATCGTCGGTTCCGGCGCCGGCGGTGGCACCGTGGCTCAGGAGCTTGCGCCGCTGTGCGATGATGGGGTACGGATCGTCGTGCTGGAGAAGGGACCCCGCCTGCGGGACGACGAGTTCACCGGCCGCGAGATCGAGATGGCCGAGGTGCTGTACGACGAAAGCGGTGGATTCCTGACCGCAGATGGTTCGATGTCCCTGGCCATGGGAAGAGGGTACGGCGGATCGACCATCGTCTACACAGGCACGTCGCTGCTCGCGCCCGAGCGGGTCATTCGGCGCTGGGACATCCCCGGCCTGAGCTTCGACGAGGTGCAGCGGCGTACTCACAAATTCATCGACCAGAATAGCGTCCACCTGCTGCACGACGATGCGATCAACGACAACAACAAGCTCTTCGTCCGCGGCTGCCGGCGTCTGGGCTATCGCGCCGAACAGTTCCCGGTCAACGTCTCCGGCTGCAAGGGCTCGAGCCTGTGCAATCTCGGTTGCCCGAATGCGGCGAAGCAGGGCACCAACCGGGTGCAACTACCGCGGGCCGAGAAGGCCGGCGTGGAAGTCGTGACCCGCTGCGAAGTCCTGCGCGTCGAGGACCGTGCCGTTGTGGCCAGGGTCGAGGCGAAGTCGAACGGGGCACCGGGCGAACCGTCGGCGTGGCCGCCGGGCGACTACCGCATACGGGCTCGACTGGTCATCCTGTGCGCCGGAGCCGTCCACACGCCGGCATTGTTGCTGCGCTCACGAATCCCGGTATCCTCCCGCCGGGTCGGCCACGGCTTCACCTGCCACCCAGCCTTGATACTCGTCGCCGAACACGCCGAGCCCATCACCAACTTCGTCGGCCACCCCAAGAGCTTCTACCTGGATCAGTTCGCCGAGCAGGACGGCTTCGTGTTGGAGACGTGCATGTACTTTCCGTTCACCACGGCGAAGAGCCTGTCGGGCTTCGGAGAGTCACACGCCTATTTCATGCGTGCCTTCCCGCGGCTACAGATGATCCTCGTTCTGGCCATCGACCATGCCAACGCCGACAACCGCGTCCGGATCGATCGCCAAGGAGGACCCGTCGTCGATTACAGTTTCACGCCCGGGGTGCGCAACGCCCTGGCGAAAGGTACGGTGACTTCGGCCCGTATCTTCTTCGCCGCCGGTGCCCGCCGCGTACACGTGCCGCTGGCGGCCGCGCCCACTCTGGGGGCCGCAAACGCCGAGCGGATCGAGTCGATAGTGGATGAGGGAAGGATACGGTCTGGCTCGGTCACGGTCTCGGCGGCCCACCTGCAGGGGGGCTGCGCGATGGGGCGCACGGCGGCGGACTCGGTGACCGATCCGTACGGCCAGGTGCATGGCGTACCGTGGCTTTTCGTCGCCGACGCCAGCCTGTTCCCCGACGCCGTCGAGATCAACCCGTACCTGACGATCATGGCCCTGGCCGACCGCGTGGCGGAAGGTATCCGTCGCCGAGGCCGCACGCTGCTGAACGATGGTCCGCATGAGTAGGATGGCCGGCGGAGACATCGTGGTTCGCGCCCTCGAGGACGAAGGCGTTCCGTTCGCGTTCGGAATCCCCGGCACGCACAACATCGAGCTGTACGATGCGCTGGCCCGGTCGCGGTCGGTCCGGCCGATTCTGGTGACCGACGAGCAGAGCGCCTCGTTCATGGCCGACGGCGTCGCCAGGTCATCGGGGAAACTCGGCTGCGTCAACGTGGTGCCGGGCGCCGGGCTGACCCACGCGATCTCCGGTATCGCCGAAGCCTTTCTGGACGGCATTCCAATGCTGGTGCTGGGGTGCGGAGTGCGCTCCGACAGCGGCATGGCCTATCAGCTCCACGATGTGGACCAAACGGCCATGGTAGGGCCGGTGACGAAGGCGCAGTTGAAGCCGGCGGGCGGTGAGGAGACTTACGCCACGATTCGTCGGGCGTGCGCCCTGGCCCGGCAGGCTCCGCCAGGCCCGGTCTTCGTGGAGATACCGGCGGACCAGTACCTATTCCGTCACGAGTATGAGCGAGGGGAGTGGGATCTGGCGAATGGGGATGGAGAGGTGCCTGGGGAGTCGGTTTTGTCGAACGTTCGTTCTAAACTCGCCGCCGCCAAGCGCCCACTTCTCTACCTCGGACTCGGTGCCGCCCCCGCCCGACCTCGACTCGTCGAACTCGCCGAACGGCTCGAGGCGCCCGTCGCCACCACCATTCAGGGGAAGGGCGTCTTTCCCGAGCATCACCCTCTCTGGCTCTGGTGTGGCTTCGGTCGTGCCGCACCGCCCTTCGTCCGCCAGATCGCCGCAGGCTGCGATGCCACGCTGGCCATCGGCTGCCGCTTCTCCGAAGTCGGGACCGGCAGCTACGGCCTCGCACCGCCCCGCCCTCTGATACACGTCGACGTCGATGAAGCGGTCCTCGGCCGAAATTTCGCCACCGATCTCCCGGTCCAGTCGGATTCCGCCACCTTCGTACCGGCCCTCCTGGACAACCTGGCCGGCCGCCGGCCGGATCCCGCTCTCCGCGAGGCAATACGGACCGGACACTCGGACCTCCCCAGGTCACGGTCCTCTAGAGGCGACGGCGACGGGGTGACACCCGAGGCGCTGCTGCCGGCGATTCAGCAAACCTATGGCCGCGATGCGATATACACGGCCGACAGCGGCAACGGCATGTTCATGGCAATGGAGTGGCTGCGCCTCGATCGTCCCCGCTCCTTCCTCGCGCCGGTGGACTACTCCTGCATGGGTTACGCCGTGCCCGCGGCGTTGGGCGCTGCTCTCGCTTGCCCGGATCGGCCCGTGGTGGCGCTCGCCGGCGACGGGGCCTTCCTGATGACGGGCCTGGAGCTGCTTACGGCGTCCAACCTGGATCTGCCCGTCACCGTTTTCGTCCTGCGTGACGGGGAGCTCGCCCAAATCGCCCAGTTCCAGCACACGGCGCTGGCCAGCAAGACGGCCAGCCAGCTGCCCGGCTTCGACCTTTCGATGATCTGCCGCGGGCTGGGTGTCGAGTACCTGAAGCTGACCCATGACGCCCAGATCGCATCGACCCTCACCCGGGCACACCGGATCCAGGCTGGCGGCCGGCCGGTGCTAGTGGAAGTGGAGATCGACTACTCCCAGCCGACGTTCTTCACGCGCGGCGTAGTTCTCACCAACTTGGGTCGCTTGCCGTGGCCTGACAGATTGCGATTCGTGGCCCGCGCCGTGGGCCGTAGGTTGCCTGGACGAGGTGTCTAGCCAAAGCACAAAAATTGCTTAGTTTGTCCGAACTCATCTCCAGAGCCGGGATACCGAGGACCCCGAAGGGGTGTCCTAAACCAGCCGTATCTGCACGGAGGGGAACGATGATGTACCACCTACGACCCCAGTATCTCGCGCGTCGGAAGCACCCCCATTGGCGTTGGCCGGTGCTCCTGGCCGTGGGTGCACTGCTGTTGGTTGGCAACCATCGGACGGCCATCGCTCAACAGGGTACCATCGTCGGCCGGGTCGTCGACGCCGAGAGCGGCGAGCCGCTGTCCGGTGTGGACGTGGAGCTAGTCGTCGGCACCAACCGCGTCCAGGCTCCGGTCAGCACCGGCGAGGATGGCCGATTCCGTATTAGCGGCGTACCGAACGGCCGCTATTCCATCGTCTTCACGACCATCGGGTTCGAGGCGAGACGTGTGGACGGTGTGTCGGTACAGGCGGGAGAGGGGACCACAACGCTGGGGAACGTCGAACTCACTTCGATCGTATTCCGGCTCAATCCGGTGGTCGTCACGGCCTCGCGTACCCAGGAGAAGGCTCTTGATTCGCCGTCCTCGGTCTACACAGTGGAATCGGAAGAAATCGAGGAAAGAACGGCCACGACAGCGGTTGACTACATTCGCGCATTGCCCGGCGCGGATGTCGTGACCACGGGACTGGCCCAGCATAACGTCGTGGCACGCGGCTTCAACAACGTGTTTTCGGGCGCCCTCTTCGTGTTGACCGACAACCGCTGGGCGTCTGTGCCCTCGCTGAGGTTCAACGCCTACAACCTCATCCCGATAACGAACGAAGACATAGAGCGCATAGAAT
>JASFLD010000179.1:0-7816 GCA_050118275.1 Gemmatimonadales bacterium | reverse complement strand
AAAGACGTTCTCGACGCTCTCCACGAAGACCGTCGCGAAGATGACGGACGCGCTCAAATAGCTACCGTGCAGATTGGGATGGTTCCAGTCGGGAAGATGTAGGTAGTGCAGCGGCGGGTCGCCCGCGAGCACGTCGTACCAGGCCCAGCCGACTGGGGCCACGGAGATTTCCACCGAGTCGGCCCAGCGCAGCGTGTTGTCGTAGATCTTCTGCTGCATGTCCTGGTAGGTATCGGTCATGCCTTCGACCCACGTCATCCCGTCTTCGAAGGCCCAGGGCATCATGTAGACCGTGCGACTGTCGGCGTGGTTCGCTTCGATTTTGGCCTTGAGCGTCTCGAGTGCCGGATAGACAGGGTGGTAACCCGACCCGGGTGTGATGATGTGGTGGGTCTCGGGATAGGCGGAATTCTGGCAGCCTCCCTGTAGCAACACGTAGTCCCAATCTTGCTCCTGGATTACCTTCTCGGTAATTGCGTTCTCGGCGAAGTAGTCGAGATAGCGACCGGAAGCGACCTCGCGTCTGACATACACGTTCTTGCCGCTTTCGCTGGCGAGCCGCTCGAAGATGCCGGGAAGGTCATTGTACTCGAAGTAGGAGCTGCCGATGAAGAGGACTAAGAGGTCATCGGGCCCGGGTCCTGCCGGTTCGTCGGAACCGCAGGCGCCGGCGGCGAACGCGAGCAGTGCCAGAGACAGGATTGCGCGCACCGCGTCCGGATGGTTGCCGCGATCGACTCGAGACATCGGCGTATCTTCCCCGTGGGCACGAGGTGGGGGCTAGAAGGGCGCCAGCACGCTCTACAGTACGCTCGCCAAGGACCAGATGTGTCACCCGGGGGGAACGCGACGGAATACCGTCGTGCGCCCAGCGCTACCGCACCTTCCGTAGCTGGAGTGCTGCCACCTCCCGCCGCGTGCGCCCAGCTGCGAGAACCACCCCAAGACGTCGTCATCGATACGTATCCGTTCAGCTACCAGGTGCTGCAGGAGTATTATGTGACGGTAACTTCCAAGCTCCGTCCGGGGCTCGATGCGGAGTCGGCGCGCAATGATGTCCGGGCGCTCTTGGCCTGGCACCCGATCGGTGTCGATGCGGGCGTCATAGAAGGGGCCTGGGTGCTTCAGGACCGCTACCAGCTGTGCTGGTGGGATTCGCTCATCGTGGCCGCGGCGCAGGTAGCGGATTGTCGGGTCCTGCTCACCGAAGATCTCCAGGATGGACAGGAACTCGGCGAGGTGCGAGTGGTGAATCCGTTCCAGCATGCGCCGGAGACCCTGTGAGCCGGCGCTGAACTTCGGACTCGGAAGTCGCAACTCGAAAGTCCGATTGTTGAACAGGAGTCAGACGTCGAGCGACGGCTATCCATTGTTGACTCTCGAAGAGTTCCCCCGAGTCGGTCATTCAATATCCGCAGTCTCTTCCACCGGATTCCACCCGCCGCCCAGCGCCTTGTAGAGCTGGACCAGCGATGTCAGGCGCAGTTGCAGCGTTTCGGACGCCCGCAGCTCGGACGAGAACAGCTGGCGCTGGACCTCGAGGTACTCGAGGTAGCTGGTCATCCCCTGGTCGTAGCGTATCCATGAGAGCTCTTCGGCGCTGCGGGCCGCGTCGAGCTGCCGGAGCCGACTGGCATGTTCTGTCTGGTACGTGCGGACCGCGACCATCGCGTCCTCGACCTCGCGGAACGCCGTCAGGATCGCGCTCTCGTATTGCGCCAGAGCCTGTTGGGTGCGCGCGATCTCGACGTCCACCCGACTCTGGTTCCTCCCGGCGTTGAAGATCGGGGCGAAGATGTCGGCGGCCGCACCTAGGAACCCGACCGATGTGCTGGCCAGAGTGGCGCCGATGTCGGCGCTGAGGGTGACCGACGGGTACTTGATCGCCTCCGCGACACCGATGCGCGCGGTCTGCGCGTGCAACCGCCGTTCGGCCTGGAGCACGTCCGGCCGTCGATCCACCAGCTGCGATGGGAGCCCTGCGGGAAGCTCGGGCGGCAGGATCTGCTGATCGAGTGCCAGGCCGCGGGGGATCGACATGGGTGCCAAGCCTAACAGCACGCTGATCGCGTTCTCCGTCTGGGCGTGTCCTCTGCGGAACGACTCCACCGCCGCCTCGGCCTCCGCCAGCTGGATTTCCGCCTGGTTGACATCGACTTCGGATACGGCGCCGGCGTTGAAGCGCGCCTGGATGATGTCCAGCGTCTCACGTCGCGTCTCAACCGTGTTCTCGGCGATTGTCTGGCGGTTGTCGAAATCCCGAAGTAGCAGGTAGAAGCTGGCCACGTCAGCGACCAGGCTGATGGTCACGGCACGGTACGCTTCCTCGGTGGCGAGCAGTTCGTTGAGGGCGGCCTCGTTGGAGCGGCGGATCCTACCCCAGAGGTCGAGCTGCCAGAAGGCGTCGGCGGCGATGAGAGCACTGCCGCTAACGTCCTCTTTTGTATTGTCACTCACGGCGGCGTTGGCGATGACGTTCACCTCGGGGTAGAGGTCGGCGCGCGAAAAGCCGAGGTTCGCCCGCGCTTCGGCGATCCGCGCCAACGACACGTCCAGCTCCTTGTTGTTCTCGAGCGCGATCCGGATGAGGTTCTGCAGCACCGTATCCTGAAACAGATCCCACCAGGCCAGATCGGCGATCGAGTCCGCGGGCGGCACAGCCGTGGTATCGGCGGGAACCGCATCGCGATAAGCGTCGTGTTCCGGCACGACCGGGCGTTCGTAGTCGGGCCCGACCTTACAGGCCGCCACAGCAACGAAACCGAAGAGCAGAAAGCGGACAATCCGGGTCATGGTAACGACTCCCGACAAGGGAACAGGTTCAGGATCAGGTTGTGCGCGACGACGACGTAGATCACGGCCAGGGTGATCTGAATGACACGGGTGGAGGCCTTGTCACCCGCCTCCCCATAGCTGCTGGTGGTCGAACCGATGATCAGGAGCAGGGTGGAAAAGGGCATACCGAACAGCGGCGCCCAGCGACTGCTCGAGAACAATCCGGCGGCGAACAGCAACGCCGAGAGCAGGGTCAACGACACCATGAAGCCGAAGTGCGGAGCGACCACGAGGAGTTCGTAGAAGATCATCGAGGCGATGCCGCCGGCGAGGTTGCCGCCGATGAGGGCCAGGCCGGCCTTGCGGCCCGCCGCCAGGCTGGGCTGCAGCGTGAGCAGCGCGATGAAGACCAGGATGACCGACGAGCTCGCGCTCTGGAAGGCGAAGAACAGAGCCGCCACGGGGAAGACGACCGCCGTGCTCAGCAACGCGCGATAGACGTTCGACTCGGCCGGAGGGGCCTTGTCGGCCGCGGCCGCCGAGACCGCGGTAACCGCCTGCGGTGGATCGGGCAATGCGATGTGGGCGAGCCAGACGATGACCAGAGCGATGGCGGACCCGAAGACGATGCGGGCCGCGATCGCAACGGCCAGCACGCTCGACAGCGACGCGATGATCGGGATGAGAAGCAGCGCGATCAGCATCCAGGTGATCAGGAGGGCGGGGGCGCCTCTCGTGTTTGCGTAGAACAGGTGAAAGAGCAGGAGGCCCAGCACCAGCAGGTAGACGATGGGGAAGGGCACGAGAAGCAGCCCCACTGCTAGGCCGGGAGCACCGGCGTCAGGAAAGAGAGCTGCCAGTCGAAGCCCATCGCCAGCGCCATGGCCACCGTGCTGCCAAGGGCGTAGCGGAAGATGCGAACCGTCCGGCTGTCGGCCATCTTGGCCGCGATCGGTGCTGCGGCTGCGGATGTCTCAGCGGACATAAGAGAGCAGGCTCGACAATCGGATCCGAAGCTTGCCGATCGTGTTCAGGATGAAGCGGTTTCCGGTATAGACGATTACATCGGCTTGCCCGCCAACTCGCAGAAGGCCTTCGGCATCCGCGGCGTCGAAGCGCACGATGACGGGGAATCGCTGCGGGTCGCGCAGCCAGCCTTTGGCGCCCTCTACCGTGGGCAGCGCGCCCGGCGACTCGCCGCCTTTTTGTTCGACACCGTAGCCGACGCTGGAGACGGTTCCCTTGAAGATTCTCCCCGGTGCGACGTCGAGAGTGAACTCCACTCTGTCGTCGGGCTCGATGTTCGAGATGTTGTTCTCGCGCATGTCCGCCTCGATCCACACGTCGTGAGTCGAAACGAACATGGCCAGCGGTTGGCCCGCCGCGGCGAATTGGCCGACGTCGAGCCGGAAGCTCTCGATGCCGCCCCGCGATGGTGCCCGAAGCGTGGTGAACCCCAGGTTCAGCTGGGCCTGCTCCAACGCCGCCTCGGCCGCCCGCAGGGTCGGGTTGTCGGGCCCGGTCTCGCCCAACTGCTGGATCGCGCGGTCCAGGTCGGCCTCCGCCGACGACACGCGCTCGACCGCCTGAGCCAAGCCGGTCTCCGCGCGGTCGATGTCCGCCTGCGAGAGCGCGCCCGGGTTCTGCGCCTGCACTGCCTGTACGCGGTCCCAATTGCGCTGGGCGCGGTCGAGCTGTGCCCGGGCGACCCCGAGCCGGCCTTCCGCCGAGCGAACCGTCGCCCTGAGTGCCCCGACTTGCTGTTGCGCCGCGTCTAGGGCCGCCTCGGCGTTCCTAACGGCCAGTTCGTACTGGCGCCGGTCGAGCTGCATGAGCGTGTCCCCCGGCTCGACGATGTCGTGGAGCCGGACGTTGACGTCAACGAGGTAGCCCGAAACCTGGGGGATGATCGGCACGGTCAGCCCCTGAACGCGTGCCTGGACCGTGTACGGGGTGACGCGGTCCGAGACCACGTACCAGATGAAGACGACGGCGACGGCGGAGAGAACGTAGAGCGTGATGCGGCGGGCCGGGTCCATCGGTTTCTTCTGGCCCGCCGTCGCGTCGGTGGGGTCAGGATTGGGCGGCGAGTCCCGTGGTGAAGTCGCCACCTCGCCGGCGTCCGGCTGCGGTACTTTGCCAGGGCCCTCGTCGGACATATTTTCTTCCCCTCTCATACGCAGAGACTGTGTAAAGGTCACGCGTCGCGCGGCACAAGCGGGCTTGGATATTCAGGCACGGGTTGTTGGCACGGGCGCTGATCTTGCTCCGAGCGAAATGAAACGAAAGGGCACCTTCCTGAACACTGAGGATCGCATCGATGCGGAATGGGATGCGCGGTCCGCCGTGTACAAGGTTTCGGCACACACACAGAAAAGGATCGAACCGTGAATGCACCTGAACCGTCTTCAGATGACCAGGCTTTCGTCAGGAGGGCGGTCGAAGCGGCGATTCGGATCGGCGTCCTCGCCTTGCTGGTCCTGTGGTCGTTCCTGATCGTCAGACCGTTCATCGCGCCGGTGCTGTGGGGCGTGATCCTTGCCGTCGCCGTGTTCCCGGCCTACGGCTTCCTCGTTGCGAAGTTGGGCGGGCGCCGCAAGCTGACGGCGACCCTGCTTGCAATCGTTGCGCTGGCCGCACTCCTGATCCCGGCGGTGGACTTCTTCGGAGAGGCGTTCGGCGGGATAAAGTCGGTCGGGACGCGGCTGGAGGAAGGGACGCTGAGGGTGCCGCCGCCACCGGAGAGCGTCGCGGATTGGCCGTTGATCGGGGAAGATGTGCAGAGTATCTGGAGCGAGGCTTCGGTCAACCTCGAGGCCACCCTCGAGCGCTACGAGCCGCAGGTCAGGGCGTTCGGGCGCTGGCTGCTCTCGGCCGCTGCCGGGCTTGGGATGACCGTGATCCAGTTCATCATCTCGATCATCATCGCCGGCGTCTTTCTGGCCACGGCCGGCAGCGGCAAGCACGCGGCCGTCCGTGTCGCGAGCCGGTTCGCGGGTCACAAAGGCGCGGAGTTCGCGACCATGGCGAAAAGAACGATCCGCAGCGTCGCTCTCGGCGTCCTGGGCATCGCGACGGTTCAATCGATTCTGGGCGGAGTGGGGATGGCGCTGGCCGGCGTGGGGTCAACGTGCCCATGCTGGTCGTACTGCTGGGCGCGATTGGCGGAATGATGATGATGGGGATCATCGGCCTATTCCTAGGCGCTGTCATTCTGGCGATCGGCTACCAGTTGTTCGTGGCTTGGCTCGAGGACGTTCCGCCGAGCGCTGAAGAGCCGGAAACAATCGCTGCCAGCGGGGACTGAATGAGAGCTGATGGCGGAGGCAGGCGTCGACAGGACTGAGATGAGGGCCGTGCCCTATCGTAGGCCGTTGAATATCATGATTAGCCTGACGAGAGAATTCGCGAGGTCGAGGTTAGCTCCGAGTTCTATCTTGATACTTGCCGCGGCCTGGCTCGCGCCGTTTGGCGCTTTGGCGCAGACCAACCTGCCGCCTGAAAAGGGCGGTGTCGTCTATTCGCTGGGGATGCCGCCGGTGTACAAGGGGCACGCCGGCGCGATGATCGGGTGGTACCGGCCCGGCGAAGCAGATGATCTCGCCGCGTATGGGCACTTCGGCATACTCCGCGATCTCGGTAGCCCCGTTGTCGGGATGGCCGCGCTGGGGCTGGAGGGCTACATCGGATACCGCGGACAGGCACTGGATGGTGGTGGCCGGGCGCTGTTCTCGATTCCGGTGCTCCACTTCACGGTGGGCGGCGACTACAACGTGCCGGATGAGGATTTCGACCTGCTGCTGCGGCTCGAGCTGCCGGTCCGACGTGGCGGACTCTTCGGTCGCGGCTCGCAGGTTCGCATCGACTACCTGCCGACGCGTAAGAACACCCTGAGCCTGGGCGTGAACGTGCCGCTCTGGGGCCGCAACATCGGGGAAACGCGCCCGCAGCGCGACAACGTCAAGCTCGCCAAACCGCCGCTGAGACGGATCGAGTTCGAGGAACCGCTTCCGGCGCTGGACGAGTCGCTCGCCCGGATTCGCGAGGGTGCCCACTGGATCATGCGCCTGGCCACGCCGCTCCTCGACCGGGGTGGCGCCGATCCGCGCGAGGCCTACGCGGAAGACGTTGCCGAGCTACAGGCGCATCTCGCCCAAAGCGGGCCGCGCTTCCCGCAGGGGCGCAGCTACAACGAGGAGATCCGCGTCTTCCACGCCGAGCTGGACCGCGCCTTCTCGATCGCCGAGGTCGGCCGGGCGCTGCCGGAGGGCGAGAGCAGCCAGTGGGGCCGGGAAGCCAGCGCCGTCGCGCGTCGGGTCCTGCTGGACGAAGTGGTCTTCCCGTACAACCGGTTGCTGGGACAGCGGAAGACGAACGACTCGCTGGACCAGTTTGCGGCCGTCGCGCACCAGGAATTCGCTCGTTGGATACTGAACGATTCGGGCCTGCCGGAAGAGCGTTTCCGTCGGACCTACGTCGTATTCCAGAAGCTCGTGGAGATCGTCGAGGAGATCCGGGCGGCCCAGCGCGAGCGCTGGGATGATTCCCGTTTCGTCTGGCTGCCCTTGCAGTTGGGCTTGCGGGCCGAGGACCATGACAGCGAGGCGGAATTGGACGACATCATCGAGCGGGCCGTCGATTCGCGCTTTTCGTCGGGCAATCGCGTCTGGTACGTGATGAACGAGGAGTTCCAGTTCGAGATGGCCCGCTCGGTGCACCGTGCGGAGGACTACCACGTACTCTGGATCCACGACTTCCGCGGCAAGAACTCGGAGGGCGAACCGGACGAGCTGGCCTTCCGGCACGTGGTCGGATCGTATCTGTCGGCTATGACGCGCCGGGTGCGCGAGTATGACGAGACCGGCAAGCTGCCACTCTACTTCATCTTCCTCGACCAGCACTACTTCGAGATCAACAAGGGCCGGATGTTCCTCAGGGTGCTGCACGAACCGATGGACTACGAGCTGAACCTGCCCGGGGGCTATGAGGAATGGGAATATGAACTGGCGGCGGCGCAGGACAGCCTGCGGCAGGCGGTGGC
>JASFLD010000178.1:0-7816 GCA_050118275.1 Gemmatimonadales bacterium | reverse complement strand
TTACGGTGTCGGCGGCTGGATCAGCGCCGCCCCCATCGTCGACGTCAGCATGGACATCGTCGAGATCGACGGCCGACCGCTGGCGAAGCGGGGAAAGTGGTCGGGCGCCAAACAGGTCCTTCGCTGTGTCGGCTGCTCGGCCGATGACGTGGTACCGCTCCATCTGACAGACGAATGGCCCGACAGCTGCCCCGATTGCGGCTCGGACCTCGAACCGCTACTGGCCCTCCAGATGCGGGGCGGCGTGCCGACCGGCGCCCAGTTGCCGGCGCACGAGATCCGGCAACGTCTGCTGCAGCGGTTGGACGGCTTCGAGATAGACTGGGGGGACGAGGGGCTGTGAGCCGAGCGGCGACACCTAGGGAGATAATCGACTTCTTCCTCGACCCTGCCAGCTACGACCACGATGTCAGCCGAGTCGAGCACGGTCAGACGCACGTCTCCCACCTCTTCTTCGCCGGCGACTACGTCTACAAGGTCAAGAAACCCGTGAACCTCGGCTTCCTGGACTTCTCCAGCCTCGAGAAGCGACGCGCTGCCGCCATCGCCGAGCTCGAGCTCAACCGGCGTGTCTCACCGCAGGTCTACATAGATCTGGCAGCGGTCCACCGCGACGGCAGCGGGCACCTGAGCTTCAGCGCGCCGGCTATGGTCGAGGAAGTCGCCGTCGTGATGAAGCGACTGCCCGACCGGCAGCGGCTCTCCAAGCTGATCGAGACGGGCGTCGCGACCCAGGATATGACGCGCAACCTGGGTCGGCTCATCGCCGACTTCCATTCGCGGGTCGAGAGTACGCCGCGAATCGCCCAGTTCGGCTCGCTGACGACGATCCGCCACAACTGGGCGGAGAACTTCCAGCAGACCGAAACGTACATCGGCCGCACACTGTCGCGCGCGACGTGGCAGAACTGCAAGGACGAGATCGAGCGGTTCATGCGCGCATACGCCGACCTGTTCCAGCGACGAGTCGACGGCGGCTGGATCCGTGATTGTCACGGTGACCTGCAGACCGACGACATCTTCATCGACCCCGCCACGGGCTCGGTGCAGGTCCTCGACTGCATCGAGTTCAACGACCGATTCCGCTACTCTGATACCGTGGCCGACATCGCCTTCCTCTCGATGGACCTGCGCAACCGCGGTCGTGATGACCTGGCCGAAGCTTTTCTCGCCGCATACTTCGACGCTTCGAGCGATGAGCGGCATCCATCGCTACTCCGCTTCTACGAGTCGTACCGCGCCTACGTCCGCGGCAAGGTCCGGTCGTTCGTCGTCGATCAGGATGGACCGAGCGACGCCGAGAAAGCCGCCGCGGCCCGGGAGGCGCAGCGCTTCTTCGATCAATCGCTCGACTACGCCCGCCGCCTGCGTCCACGCCTGATCCTCGTTTGCGGGCTGATGGGCAGCGGCAAGACGAAGCAAGCCCAGGAGCTCGCGCGCCGGGCCAACGTCCGCGTCCTGCATAGCGATGTCACACGAAAGCTGTTGGCCGGGCTCGATCCCGAGCAGGAACGCCAGGTACCGTTCGGCACCGACATATACTCGGCCGAATGGTCGGAGCGTACTTACCAGACCCTGGTGGGCGAGGCGCGCAAAGAGTTGGCGCGTGGGAACTCGATTGTCCTGGATGCCTCTTGGTCCAAGGCCAGGCACCGGGCGCTCGCCCGCGCGGCGGCGGACGAACGCGAGGCGCTCTTCGGCATACTCGAGTGCACGGCGCCGGAGCCGGTGCTCAGGAGCCGACTGTCGAAACCGAGTCGCCACATCACCGACGGGCGGGTCGAGTTGCTCGACGACCAGCGGGCGGCTTACGAGGCGCTGGCCGCCGAAGAGGCCGAGCTCGTGGTACAGATCGACACGGCGGGGGACTTCGAGCGGGCAGCGAGTCGTGTCTACGAGACTCTCTTCACTTGAATCCGCATCTCGCGGCTCCGCGTAGGGAATGATGCAACGCCGCCGGTTATCCTTCGCGACCCGGCTTTTCATAGCCCTCTTCCTCCTGTCGGCCGTCCCGTCCGTCGCGCTCGTCGGGTTGGCCACCTGGGGACTGAGGAGCTACGTCGAACTGGCCGGCGCGGGAGGTGCCTGGCAGGGGGTCGGTGACACGGGCCGCAAGCTGCTGAACGCCGTCGAATCGACCCAACCCGATTCGCTGGTCCAGACCGCGGCCGCCCAGCACGAGCGGGAGCTCTCCCGCTCGGTCAACCTGGCACGCCGCTGGGACCTGATCGCCGGTAGGCTGGCGAGCGCCCTGCCCTGGGTCGCTCTCGTCCTGGGACTGTCGCTCGGTCTCGCGGCCGCGCTCACGGCCCGACAGCTGGCGCGTCAGCTGAGCCGACCGGTGGACGAAGTCGTCGATTGGGCGGGACGGCTCTCGCGCGAAGAGCCGCTGCCTCAGACCAGTCCCGTGCACCAGCACGGCGCGCCCGAGTTCTCGGCGCTGCGCGACGCGTTCCGCAACATGGCGGCCAAGCTGGCGGAGGGACGGCGTCAGGCCCTGGAGGCCGAACGGCTGAAGGGCCTCACAGAGATGGCGAGACGCGTGGCGCACGAGATAAAGAACCCGCTCACACCGCTCATGCTGGCGACGCGCCAGGCGCGCCTGCACGCCCGGCAGGGTCGGGCCGATACGCTGGAGGAACCGCTGGACGTGATCGAGCAGGAAGCGCAGCGGCTCGACGAGATGGCGCGGAGCTTCGCACAGCTGGGGCGCCTCCCCGAGGGCCCGACCAGCCAGATCGATCTGCGCGAGCTGCTGCGCGATCTGCTGGCCAGCGATCTGCCGGATTCGGTGACCGGAACGTTGCACGCGCCCGACTATACACGGCTCGTGACCGGTCACCTCGAGGCGCTCACCCGCACCTTCCGGAACCTCCTGGGCAACGCCGTCGAGGCGCTGAGCGAGAGACCCGAAGCTCGCATCGATGTCACGGTCGGCGAGCGCGACGGGTTCGTCGAGGTCACCATCGCCGACAACGGACCCGGAGTACCGCCCCAGCACCGCGAGCGAATCTGGTTCCCCGACTTCACCACGAAAAAGCGCGGGACCGGCCTCGGTCTGGCGCTGGTCCGCCAGACGGTTCAGGCGCACGGCGGCACCGCCGAACTGGTCGTCCGCGAGGACGGGGCGTGCTTCCTCATTCGCCTGCCGGCCTCCGGCGGGGAGCCATCGTGAGGTATCGCCGCCTGACCTTGCTGGCGCTGACCGCGCTGGCAGGCTGCGCCGACGACGCCCCGCCGCGCGAGCCCCCCGACGCCGCCCCTCCTGCTGCCGAGTCGGCGGCCACTCCCACTGACAGGCCGCCTCGGCCGGCGGAACACCCCGTGCCGGACATCCGACTGACGCTGGACGCGGCGGCGCCGCGGGTTTCCGCCAGCATCGAGCTGGATCTGAGCCGCCCGGCCGAAGTGAACCTCCTCTTCCGCATGGACTTCGAGGGCTACCCCGATCTCGAATCGCGCCTCGTCTCCCTAGAGGCCCACGGCCCGAGCGGCGCAGTCGACGTGCAGAAAGCGGCCGACGGACTGGGCAGCGGCCATTACGTCATCGGCCCCGCCCCACCCGGGCGGCTGAACGTCGAGTATCGCCTCGACCTCGCTCCGCCCGACGACTCGCGGCTCTACCATCGCGTCTCGCAGATCTCCGCCGATGGCGGACACCTCCTGGGTCGCGATCTCATTCCCAGGCTGTGGATCGGGCCGCCCCACGCCGGCCCCCAACCGGCGCGAGTCACGTTCAGCGGCCTGCCACCGGACTGGCAGGTGGCGACCGTCGAAGCCCGCGCCGGCATCGGCTACACGATCGCCGAGATCGTCGACGCCGTTTTCGTCGTCGGCCCCCTCCGGCAGCGGCAGATGAACCTCGGGCACCGTTCCCTGGTCACCGCCATCTACGGCCGCTGGCCCAGCGACGACGCCCGCATCTTCGACGCGGTGAGCCGGATCACCGGAACGCTCAACCGCCTCGCCGGCGACGGCTGGGCCCGCGGCGACTACCTGCTGGGCGTGGGACGCGTTCCCGCGACCGTTCCCGGTTGGAGCACCGGCGGCCAGGTCATCGGCCATTCGAGCATCACGTGCACCGGCGGAGCGACCCGCTCCGAGCAAGAGTTCGAGACCTGGCTCTACACGACGGCGCACGAGTTGATGCACTGGTACATACCGTCCGGCTTCCCATTTCAGACCGAGCCGCCTTCCTGGTTCGCCGAGGGATTCACCGACTACATGGCGCTGAAGACCCTCCTCGTCGCCGGGCTCATCCAGCCGCAGGCGTTCCTCGACGAGATCGATTTCCGCTGGAGCCGCTACGTCGACAGCCCGCTCTACGGTACGGCCTCGCCGGTCGATGCAGAGGAGAACTTCTGGGAGGAAGCCAGCTACGAGTACATCTACGACGGTGGCGCGCTGGCCGCGTTCCTTCTCGACCTCGGCTTCCAAGACCGCGGCGGCTCACTCGAGCGAAAGCTGAGAGACCTTCAGGGCCACGAAGCGATCAGCGACCAGGACCTCGTCGATGCGCTGGCTTCGGTCCGCGAGAACGAATGGATCGAGGACTGGCTGGCCGAGGCAGCGAACCCGGATTGGGAAGGCCGTCTCGAAGCCTATGGTCTCGCGCGTAGCAACGACTCACTCGTGAGTCTCAACGATTGGGCAACCAATGCGCTCAGTTCCATCCGACCGTAACCAGGACCGCCGCGGGTCGAGACCCGTTCTGGGTGGTCTCATCGTTTCGATCATCGCCCTACCGCTCGCCATCGGGCTCACGCCGCAACGGTCGCCGGGCCAGGAAGTCATCGAGCTCGCCCGGCGCCGCCACGCGTCACCGGACACCACGCTGACCGATTACAGATCGAGACAGAACACGCTCGTCAGCGTCGGGTTCATCACCGACCGGTTGGCCCCGCCGAAGCTCATCGTCGCCAGCGAGCTCGCCTCGAGTGTCGCCTGGCAACGCGATGCCGGCCTGCAGGTGAAGATGCTGGGCCAACGCTACGTCACCTCCTTCGGCCGCGAGGTGGAGGCCGGTCTCGACTTCAGTCGCCCCTGGTTCGTCCCCACGGCGCCGGGCGACAGCCTGCGACTGCTGGGCGGCATCGACATCCCGAATCGCGCCGCCGTCCATCCTTTCGCACGCGGGGCGGAACGCTTCTACGAGTACGAGATCGGCGATACCGTCACGCTTTACATAGCCGATCGCGAGGTCGAGTTGGTGGAGGTCGAGGTGACGCCCACGCGCGGCGACGAGGCTCTGGTCGTCGGTTCGCTCTGGGTCGATGCCGCCACGGGCGACGTCGGTGCCATGCAGGTCCGCTTCGTCGGCAAGCCGCTCTGGGATGCCGACGACGAAGGCGATGCCGAATGGGCCAACCGGATCCTCTCGGTCAGCGCCACCATGCAGCAAGGCCTCTGGGAGCGGCGCTACTGGCTACCGCACCGCCAGGAAGTCGAGCTCATGGTGCGCATTCCCATAATCGGGAACTTCGCCGTGCCGGTCATTTTCCGTAACGATTTCGACCGCTACGAGATCAACACCGACCAGCCGATCGCCTGGCTTTCGCCCGACTCGACGCGCGCCGGCGAAGACGAGAGCAGTACCTACGATGAAGGCGCGACGCTCTGGCTGGGTAACCGCCGCGAGATGGAGAAGGCCGAGCTCCCCGATTCCGCCAGAGGGCCCGACGCCTATCCGCGGCGCGAGACGACGCAGGTCCGGGCCGGGCCCGCCTACGGCGGCTGGGAGATCATTCGCCCGCCCGACGACACGTTGCTCGCCTACGACGAGTGGGATCGCCCCCTCGAGCGACCGGCGTCCGAGCTGACGCTGCCATCCGCCGAGGAACTCGAGCGGCGCGCGCAGCAGCTCTCCCCGGACATCGTCGGCCGCCGGCTGTTCTCGATCCAGTACGACCGCCTGCCCGAGATGATCCGCTACAACCGCGTGGAAGCGCTCGGCATCGGACTGTCGGCTCGCTACGATCTGCCGCGCCGGCCTTTCTGGTCCCTGGGCGGCGCTATCGGCTTCGGCGTCGCCGACCTGGGCTTCAAGGGGAAGCTCGACATACGCTACGACGCGCCCGGCAAGCGCTTCGATCTGGCCGGCTACAGCGAGCTCCACCTGGCCGGCACCACGCTCACCGACGAGAAGCGCGCCAACGGGAGCGCCGCTCTCCGGGCCCTCTTCCTGGGACGCGATGACGCCGACTACTATCGCTCCAGCGGCGCAGCGATCACGGCCGGCAAGCGCTGGGGACGCATGGCCGGGCGGCTCGGCGCCGGCTGGGAGTATCACAGTTCGGTGGAGCGGAACACCCAGATCGCCATCCCGGGTATTTGGGAGGACTCGGTGTTTCAGCCCAATCCCGCGATCGATGACGACGGCTTCCTCCGCGCCGACGTCGCGGCCAAATTCTTCCTGGGCGACTGGACGCGGCCGACCGACCGGGCAGAGTTGACGCTGGGTCTCGAGGGCGGCAGCGACGTCGACTCGCTCGACTATCTCCAGCCGCGCATCGCCCTGGAGGGTCGCGTCGACTTCGGTCGCCTGGTCGCGATCGCCTTCGAGACACGCGGCGGCTGGACGGGCGGTCACGCGCCGTTCCAGCGATTGCGCGGGATCGGCGGGCTGGCTACGGTGCGGGGATTCACCTACGGCACGCAGCGCGGCGACTCGTATTGGATCGGCCGCCTCGAGGCGAGCCCGCAGCGGAAGGCGATAACGCCGGTGCTCTTCGGCGACGTCGGCTGGGCCGGTTCGACCAAAGACTGGCCCGGGGGTGAGCCCCTCTGGTCGCTGGGCGTCGGCGCCAGTTTCCTCTGGGGAGTTCTGCGGACCGATCTCGTCTTCCCGAAGGCGGAAGACGTGTGGTTCGAGCTCTACTTCGCCGGGTCGCTCTAGGCGGCCCCTGAACGAGAAGGGACGATGACGCGAATCCTCATCGTAGACGACGAGGGCAACATACGTCGCATGGTGGCCAGCCTGCTCCAGGCCGAGGGCTACGCGACCCTGGAAGCCGAGACCGCCGAAGCTGGCTTGCAGAAGATGGCCGCCCAGCAGCCTGACGCCGTCCTCCTCGACCTTGCCCTGCCGGGCATCAGCGGCCTCGAGGCGCTGGAGCGCATGACCGCCGACTGGCCCGAGGTGCCCGTCGTCATGATGAGCGGGCAGGCAACGCTCGGCGACGCGGTCAAGGCCACCCGGCTTGGCGCCTTTCAGTTCCTCGAGAAACCGCTCACTCCCGAGGCGATTCTCATCACTCTGCAGTCGGCGCTGGAGCTGCAGCGCCAGCGCGACCTCAACCGGGCGCTACGTCAGGAGCTGATACCGGGGCAAGAATTGGTCGGCAAGAGCGCCGTGATGGACGATGTGCGCGCGCTGATTCGCCGCGTCGCGCCCACCGACGCCCGAGTCCTCGTCTCCGGCGAAAGCGGCACGGGCAAGGAGCTGGTCGCGGTGGCGGTCCACGGGCTGTCGCAGCGCAGCCGCGGCCCCTTCGTCAGGATCAACTGCGCGGCCATCCCGCGGGACCTGATCGAGAGCGAGATGTTCGGCCACGAGAAGGGCTCGTTCACCGGCGCCACCAAGCAAAGGCGCGGCAAGTTCGAGTTGGCCAGCGACGGCACCCTGTTCCTGGACGAAGTCGGCGACCTCAGCCCCGAGGCCCAGGCCAAGTTGTTGCGGGCGATCGAAGCCGGCGAAATCGAGCGCGTCGGCGGCAGCGAACTCATCCCCGTCGACGTCCGTATCGTCGCCGCCACCAACCACGACCTGCAGACCGAGGTCGAGGAAGGCAAGTTCCGCGAGGACCTCTTCTTCCGG
>JASFLD010000177.1:0-7839 GCA_050118275.1 Gemmatimonadales bacterium | reverse complement strand
CGGTGACCACGTAGGCAAGGGCATCATCGGAAACATCGAATGAGAGTACGCCGCGCTCGCCCGAGACGACCTGTCGAATCTGTCCGTTGCTCAACTGGACCCGGTATATGGGGACGGTACCATGCACGCCGGCGGTGAACATCAACGACTGGCCGTTAGGCGCCCAGCGAAATGCCCGGACGCTGCGGTCCAACGAAGCGGTCAGCCAGTTCACTCGGTCGGTATCCGAATCCGCTCCCGGCTGGATGATGCCTACTTGAGTGAGCGTAAACGAGCGCTGCACCGTGTCGCGGGCCGCGAAGGCGATGCTTGTGCCGTCGGGTGACCACGCGGGTGAGGAAATGGAGTAGCGAGGAATGTTCAACTTCCGCCGTTCGCTGGTGCTCAGATCGAGCAGATACAGATCGTTCTTCAGCGAGTAGTCCGGGTGGGTGTCCTCGGTTATGCGAGCCACAAACGCGATGCGCTGGCCGTCCGGTGAGAAGGCAGGATCTCCAAAATCGTACTCACCCTGGGTGAGTCTGCGGGGCTCACGGTTCTGCAGATCGATCGCGTAAATATGGTCCCACCGCGGCATCGGTGTCAGGGCGCGCTCGCCGAGGAAGTCCAGGCGGGTTATGACGGCCGGCTCTTCGTCGCGGGCATTGTCCGCCAACCAGCGCCGGATCGCGTCCATAGAACCCCACATCGCGGCGTCTACTTCGATACCGGTAGTATCCGTCGTTTCGAGTTCGTCACCCGCCTGTCGCAGCTCGCGGCTGGTCACACTGGAGTTGAACAGCAACTGGCCGCCATCCGGCGACCAGACGGGCCCCCGAGCGCCCTCCTTCATCTCCGTGAGTTGCCACGGCTCACCTCCGTTGACGGGCAAGACATAGATCTGGGAGCCGGGTCCCGAGCGATCGGACACGAAGGCGATCTTCGATCCGTCGGGCGACCATGCAGGATCGCGGTCACGTACCTTGCCGCGGGTGAGTTGTCGAGCAGATCGTCGTCTCGCGTCGACCACCCAGAGATGACTGTAGTAGGCGTTGTCCGCCGAGTCGATCTGGGTCACGACGTAGGCGATTTGAGAGCCGTCGGGAGAGAAGGTGACCGCGCTGGCCGAGCGGATGCGATACAAGTCGTTCGCCCTGATCGGCCGCTTGTCTTGCGCCTGAAGGCTCGTGGCAGTCAAGACAGTCGACAGGAACAACGCTGTGCGAGTGGCAGGTCTGGCGACGAGCGAAATCGAGAGCATGGAAAACGCCTCTGGTTACCGTTGATCTGTCGACGTTCGCCACGAACGAGCGAGCTCGCCGCCGCCCCTGACAAGTCTGCTGTGATTGGGGTATTCCAGCCCCTTGCCGAAGCGAGGCTAGCCGATCGGGCAGTAGACGTTCAGGTGACCGCAGCGGCTGCAGTGCCAGCCGACCCACTCAGGTGGCAGCGCCGAGTCACTGCGCCGCAGGGATCGGAAGCGCAGATGGTGGCCGCTTCGCCCAAGTACGGCATGGCAACCCGGCAACTGGCAGCGCACGCGATGGCCGGGGCTGATCTCCTCAGGGTACAGCCAATCCCGGAGCGTGATGGTTCGGCCGTTCAGACGATCTCTAATCATGACGCCGTAAATGTAGAACCGGCCTGCAATTCGGGAAAGGCCGATTGGGCCGGCCTGGGCGTCCCGAGCCACGATTGTTCCCTTTGAGCGATGGTAATGGGCGCTGCTGCTCTCAGAGGGGCAATCAGGGCTGCCGGCTGCCAGCTGAATACCACGCCCCTGTCCGTCACTCGCCGATGACCTTCAATACGACCCGCTTGGGCCTCCGGCCATCCCATTCGCCGTAGAAGACCCGCTGCCACGGCCCGAGGTCGAGTTTCCCGTTCGTGACCGGGATGATGACCTCGTGACCCATCGTCAAGCTGCGGAAATGCGCGGCCCCGTTGTCCTCGCCGGTCCGATTGTGCAGGTAGTCATCGCCCCGTGACGGGTGGGCGTTCCAGGGAGCGATGTGACCTTCCAGCCAGTCCAAGATGTCCTGGTGCAGTCCGGATTCGTTGTCATTCACGAACACCGAGGCCGTGATGTGCATGGCGCTGACGAGGCAAAGGCCTTCTCTGATCCCGCTCTTCGCCAGCTCTTCTTCCACCCACGGCGTGATGTGGACGATCTCTTGACGCTTTCGGGTATTGAACGTGCGGTGTTCGGTATGCGACTTCACGATGTCACCTCGCTTCGCGGTGGTATACCCTGTCTCGGAATGTGTCTGACCGTGTTCGGCCCGCTCGTCCGTCAACCTCAATGGTCGCGGCCGTGAGCACGCAAGTAGTCGAGCGCGGTCTGCCGACCCGTCGCCAGAACCCTCGCATGGTCCAGGTACTCCTGACGGGATGTCGCCGTGTCCGGAGTATGTGCCTGCAGGAAGCGTTCGTAGTAGTCGGCCGCCCGATCTGGCTGGCCGAGCTTGTCGTAGGCGCGCGCACCGACCAGTAGGGCCAGCAGGTGGTCGGGGACCCGGGCCAGCATCGTGTCGGATTGGGCGACGGCGGCCCCGGCTCGATCGGCGGCCAGGTTCAGAAGTGCGACATGGTAGCGGGCATCGAGGTCGAGGTCGCCGAGATCGGCGTAGGCTGAAAGGGCCATCGGCACGAACTGCTGTGCTCTGACACTGTCGCCAGTCTCGTGTGCGGCCAGAGCTTCGTTGAACAACTGGTCCGCGATCGCCCTTGGGTCGGTCGTCGTGGCCGGGGTTTCGCTGCCGATCTCCGATATCGAGATCCGCTGCGTCGGTACACTCCTACCCGTGGATCCGCCGCTGTAGTGGATGACGGCATAGAGGACACCGAGGGCGACGATCGCGATACCGAGGCCGCGAAGCCCGACCAATCCACGCAGTCCTCCATTTACCTTGCCTGCTGCTGCCAGAGGCCTGCCGCACCGACGGCAGAAGCGGTCCGACGGGTCATACGTCCTCCCGCAGCTTGGGCACTTCCGTGGTACGTCGTTTGTCGTTGTTCTTTGCTTATTCGCCATGAACCAAACAATATGTGTGGCAGCCGTTGCATCGAGGTGGAAACGCGCGATAATCTAGGGAGGGTCATCAGGGTGGGGAAGGGCGCTGGACGGACCACCATTGAACGGCAACCATTACAACACAAATCCAGCCTGAACATCTTGTCTGAATTCGGGAAGTACTTTCTGCCAGGCCCGACGGAAGTGAGGCCAGAGGTCCTCGAGGCCATGGTGCGGCCGGTGATTGGCCATCGCACCGCGGAGATGGAGGCTTTGATGGACCGCGTCGCTCCCCGTCTTCGTTGGCTGTTTCGCACCCAGCGGCCAGTGTACATCTCCACATCGTCGGCCACCGGGCTAATGGAGGCCGCGATTCGCAACTGCGCCCCGCGTCGCGTATTGAGTTTGGTCTGCGGCGCTTTCAGTGAGCGGTTCTACAAGATAGCCGTCGCCTGCGGGAAGGATGCCGACAGGATCACCGTCGGTCTGGGGGAATCGAACGAGCCGCAATCCGTGCGGGACGCGTTGGCGGGAGGGGACTACGATGCGGTGACCGTCGTTCATTCCGAGACGTCGACGGGTGTTCTGAATCCTCTGGAGGACATCGCCCGTGTCGTGCTTGAAGTGGCTCCCGACGCACACCTGCTGGTGGATTGTGTGACCTCCCTTGCCTCCGCTCCGGTGGAGGTGGATGCTTGGGGACTGGACTTCGCGTTGGCAGGGTCGCAGAAGGGCATCGCATTACCGCCAGGGCTGGCCTTCGGCGTTGCCTCGCAGCGAGCGTACGATCGATCGCTGAGCGTCTCTGGTCGCGGCCTGTATTTCAGCTTCGAGGCCTTGGAGGAGGCGGCCGCGAAGAAGCAGACAGCCAACACCCCGGCCATATCGTTGCTGTATGCCCTCGACGAGCAGTTGGCGCGTATCGAGGAGGAGAGCCTCGAAGCACGTTGGGCCAGACATGCGGGGATGGCGGAGCGAACTTGGGATTGGGTCGCCGGAATGCGGGAGCGGCATGGTATTGAATTGCGAGTTTTGGCTGCCGAGGGGCGTCGTTCCCCCTCCGTCACGTGCGTGGCGCTACCGGACGGACTGAGCGGAGTGGATGTGACGCGAACGATGAGGGCGCACGGCTTCACGATCGCATCCGGATACGCCGGGCTGAAGGAGCGTACCATTCGGATCGGTCACATGGGAGACCATACTGTCGGGGAGCTCGAGGCTTTGCTCGGGCAGCTCGAGAAGGTGATCATCGGTTAGCGTCTTGACGATGCAAGCAACTGATAGGATGTCGCGCGTGCTGGTTGCTGATGCCATCGCGCCGGAAGGTGTGGAGATCTTGCGGGGATCGGAGGGTCTGATCGTCGATGAGCGTCCGGCGATAACGGCGTTGGAGTTACGATCGGTCATCGGTGAATACGACGCGTTGATCGTACGCAGCCGGACGAAAGTCACCGCGGAGGTGCTAGCGGCGGCCGGTCGCTTGAAGGTGGTTGGGCGCGCGGGCGTCGGCGTCGACAACATCGACGTAGCGGTGGCGACCGAACGAGGCATCACGGTGCTCAATGCCGCGGGCGGCAACACGATTTCGGCGGCAGAATTGACGTTTGGACTGATGTTGGCCTTGGTGCGCCACATCGCTCGCGCGGACGCATCGCTCAAGCGTGGAGAGTGGGAGCGCAGTCGGTATCAGGGCAGGGAGCTCTACGGCAAGACTCTGGGGATAATCGGCGCTGGACGGATAGGGACGGAGGTGGCTCGTAGGGCCCGAGCATTCGGGATGAATGTCCTGGTTAGCGATCCCTACTTGTCCGAGAACCGTGCGGGAGAGATCGGCGGAAACCTCACTTCTCTCGCATCGCTGTTGCAGCGATCCGATATTGTATCCGTTCACACGCCGCTCACCGAGGAGACTCGCGGCCTCATCGGAGTCGATCAACTAGCCCAGATGAAACCGGGCGCCTACTTGATCAATGCGGCGCGCGGTGGAGTAGTCGACGAGTCAGCGCTTGCCGCCGCGCTCGAATCCGGAAGGCTTGCGGGTGCCGCGCTCGACGTCTTCGAGACGGAGCCGCCACCGACCAATTCGCGACTTCTAAAGCTCGACAATGTGCTGGCGGTACCGCACCTGGGCGCCGCGACCCCGGAGGCCCAGAATCGCTCCGGCGTGGAGATCTGCAGAGCCGTCAGGGACGCGCTACTCGAGGGTGAGTACCGTTCTGCGGTCAACGTCCCTTGAAAGGGATCATCGCTGGGGTGGTAAGCGTGGGTCAAGCGGGTGCGCGCTCGACTGCGTGATCGGCCGCGGTCCGATCAGCGCCGTAGCGTCGAGGTGCTCGTCCTACTCGAGAGGGCCGTATACGGCTGAAGTCCAAATCTCCTCGGACAGCCATTCGATCCGCGCGCGAACGCTGTCGAGGTCCTCGCGAGACATCGCGTTGCCGTCCTGGCTGAGCTTCCGAGCCAGAGCCACGATCTCGTCGAGTCGTTCCCGCAGTTCGTGGTTTCGCCGCCGCTCGCTGCCGCTGCGATCGTTTGGGGTCCCCTCCATGTCCTATCTCCTCGACCGGCCGTACTTGGTGAGAATCTCGACCGTCTCTTCGATGGGCAGCGCTTCCGCGCTCCCGCGGTGCCCACTCACCGTAACGGCCTTGAACAGCGAATTGTAGACCGCCTCTTCCGTCGCTTCCACGACCGCTTGGAACAAGCCCGACATGGCGTCATTCGGCAGGTCGGCGACCGTCCTGGTATCCCGATCCCCGGCCGGCCGTCTCACCGACTCGGCATTGGTGAACGCGATGACGTAGTCGCCGCTGCCGTTCGTCCCGGGCGCCCCGGTACGGGCGAGCCCGAGCACGGCCCGCGAAGCCAGTCGCTCCAAGTTGCGATGTGACAACGGAGCATCGGTGGCTACCACGACCATGATCGACCCGTCGCCGCGATCGCCATCCGCGTTCGCGCCACTGCCCTCGACCTGTTCGCGAAAGATATAGCGACCCAGCTCGACGCCGACGGGGGCACCGAGGATCTGGAGTACTCCGCCGAAGTTGGACTGGACCAGCACACCGACCGTCCAGGCACCGAGTCCTTCCGGCAGTAAGCGGGAGCTGGTGCCGATCCCGCCCTTCCAGCCGAACGCCCGCGTCCCTGTCCCGGCGCCCACCGCGCCTTCCAGGACCGGCCCGCCCTCGGCCGATTCCAGGGCGCTCACCACGTGCTCCGGTTTGATGGGTCGCGCCCGGATGTCGTTCAGGTACCCGTCATTGGTCTCACCAACCACTGGATTGATCGAGCGCACCCCTTCCATGCCTGGCTGCGCCAACAGGTACGCGACCATCGCATCGGCCACACGCCAGACGCACAAGGTGCAAGTAAGCGCGATCGGTGTCTCCAACTCGCCCAGCTCCTGCACCTGCGTGAAGCCCACGAGTTTGCCAAACCCATTCCCCACGACCATGGCGGCAGGAACACGCTCGCGAAAGACGTTGCCCGGGTGGGGTAGGATAACCGTCACGCCGGTGCGGACGGAGTCTCCTTCCCATACCGTGGTGTGGCCGACTCTCACTCCGGTAACGTCGGTGATGGCATTGTAGTGGCCGGGCTGGAATATGCCGGGCGTGATGCCCAGCTCTCGAGCTCGCGGCCGATCGGTCTGTGCGAATGTGTCTGTCACCGTCAGGCTCACGATGATTGGGATCACTATGGCTTGGAACAGGGTCCCGCCGCGAATGAGACTGCGAGTCAGATCTGTCATTGACATCGTGGCTCCAGCCGTTCCTGCGTGTCTCACCGGCCCAGAGCGCGGGCTCGTGCCCGGACGGCCAGGTCGGGTTTCTTGGTGATGATGCCGTCCACATCCCATCCGAGCAACCGGTCCATGTCCGCCTCGTCGTCGACGGTCCAAACGTGGACACGGATCCCGAGTCTGTGCGCATGCCGAATCAGCCGTCGTGTGATCACGCGCATTCCCCAGTGTGTTTCGGGCAGTTGGAACGCTTCGATCCGGGCCCGCCAGAGCGCGTCCAGTCGGGCCCAATAAAGCAGCATGAACCCGAAGATCTGATCCATAGTCGCGCTGCATGGGCCTGGGTAGCCGGCCAGCGCCCGGCTGCGCTGCCACGAATACCAGGACGCGAGAAGGACGCGCTCACCGGCACGATGCCGATCGATCACCTCTCGCGCCGGCACCGCCGCCCGCCGCACCTTGATGTCGATGTTGAATCGCGTGTCTGGAAGAAGCTCCAGAGCTTCCGCCAAAGTGATGATACGGTGACCCTCCCCGCGGTGGGGGAAGCTGGCGCCGCCGTCCGGCGTAAAACGATATCCGGCATCGAGTCGTCGCAGTTCGTCCAGCGTGCGTGCCTCGAGTGGGCCGCTTGCGTCCGTGTTCTCGGACAACTCGCCGCTATGGTGCAACACCGGGTGGCCATCGCGCGAGAGATGCAGGTCGGCCTCGATGGCGTCTGCGCCTTGCTGGATCGCCAGCTCAAGCGCTCGGGCCGTGTGGTCGGGCGCGTAGCCGGAGGCACCGCGGTGCGCGAGCACCAACGGCTCTCCGGCGAAGTAGGGATGCGGCTTCAACTCGGGCGTGCGATCGATGGTCTTCGTCCCCGGCGTTCTGGTCGACGATGCGATGAAGCTGGACTGGCTTCTCCTCAGTACTTGGGCATGGCCGGATCCACCTCGTCCGCCCAGGCGCGCAGCCCGCCATGCAGGTTGTAAGCACGAGAGAACCCGCGTTCACGCAGGAAGCGCACGACGTCACCACTGCGGTGTCCGCTTCGACAGATCACCACGATTTCTTGTCCGCGGTTCAATTCGTCCAGGCGGCCGGGCAGCGCTCGCATGGG
>JASFLD010000176.1:0-7844 GCA_050118275.1 Gemmatimonadales bacterium | reverse complement strand
CGGCCAACCAGACGAGATATACCCACTGGCATGCATCGTCCCGCACTGGCGCGTCTCTACCGTCCCAAACGCTTCTCGCAGATCGTCGGGCAAGACCACGTTTCCGCGACGTTGAAGACCGCCATCGAGCGGGGCAGGGTGGCGCATGCCTACTTGTTCTGCGGCCCGCGCGGTATCGGCAAGACCACCGCGGCCCGTGTGCTGGCGATGGCGCTCAATTGCGAGAACCGCGAGGACGGCGAACCGTGCGGTCGCTGCGAGAGCTGCGAGCGGATCTGGGCCGGGCGCACATCACTGGATGTAGTCGAGATCGATGCGGCATCGAACCGCGGAGTGGATGACGCGCGCGATCTGCGCGAGCGGGCCATGTACGCGCCCTCGGAGGAGTCGCGTTACAAGGTCTACATCATCGATGAGGCGCATATGCTCACGCGGGAGGCGTGGAACGCGTTCCTCAAGATCCTCGAGGAGCCACCGCCGCGGGTGATCTTCGTGCTCGCCACCACCGAACCGTCAAAGATTTTCCAAGCTGCGCCGCCGATCCTCTCGCGCTGCCAGCGTTTCGATTTCCGGCGTATCTCCACGGAACAGATCTGCGAACGGCTTACCGAGGTGCTGGAGGCAGAGAAGGTGACGGCGGACGAGGCGGCGCTATTGCCGATCGCTCGCAAGGCAGACGGTGCACTACGCGATGCGCTGTCGGCGCTGGATCAGGTGCTCGCCTTCAGTGGAGAGACGATTACCGCCACGGATGTCCGTCAGGTCCTCGGCCTGGTCGAGGAAGATCTCTACTTCGAGTTGCTGGATATCGTCCTCGATCGGCGCGCGGCGGACGTGTTCGACTACGTCGAGCGCCTGAGCCAGGGCGGCTACGATCTGGAGGAATTCTACAAGGGCTTGGCCGAGACCTTGAGGTCGTTGCTGCGGATCCGGCTGCAGGATTCCCGGGCACGGGGTGCCACGTCTCAGCCGCTTTCCGAACGCTATGTCGATTTCGCGCAGCGCTTCGCACCGGGCGACCTGCTGCGCATGCTCTCGGCGCTGGCCGAGCTGGACACGGATGGCCGCTTCCGCAAGAGCGAGCAGCAACGGATCCTCATCGAAGTGTTGCTGCTGAAGTTCGCGATGCTGGACAAGACGGTGGAGTTGGAAGAGGTGATGGGCGCTTTGGGACAGGGTGGCTCGCAGCGCGGCGGCTCGGGGCGAAGCGGTCCGGAGCCGGCACCGGCAGGCGAACCAAGCAAGAGCGTCCCGCGGCGGTCCAGCGGGTCCGGTGCTGGGGGGCGGACCGAAGGTGCCCGTGCCCCAAAGGACGGCCCGTCGCCGGCCGAGGGAACCGCCGAGCCGGCTCCGGCGTCGGGCGGAAGCAAGACGCCGTTGGATCAGGCCCGCTCGGCGTGGCGTGAGGTGTTGGCCGAAGGGCGAGCCTTGCGAGCCGGTCAAGGAATCGCCTTGCGGGCGGCCCAGATCGTCGAGATCAGCGATTCGGGCGAATTGCGGATCGCCGCGGGCAAAGGGACACCAGGGGCGGAGGTCTTGGAGGACACGGTCACGAAGCGTCGGCTGGAAGAGGAACTGGCCCGGCGCCTGGGCCGTCCCGTCTCGATCGTGATGGGTGGAGAGGAGGAGCAGCCGTTGAAGCGTGTGACCGCAGAGGGAGCGCGCGAAGAGCGTCTGTCCCGGCTGGTCGAGGAGGACCGCGACCTGAAGCAGCTGGTCGATGAGCTCGATCTGGAGGTCATGGAGTGAGAAAAGGAGGTGACGGGAACGCGGCCACGGGCCGTGTAAAGCGCTGGCCTTGCGTGCTTTTTGGCTATTGGTAAACTTTGACCGTGGACGGTGGGTGAGCGGGAGTTACCAGGATGAACAATCTCCAACAGTTATTCCAGCTGGTTCAGCAGAGCCAGGCTCGGCTGTCCGAGATACAGACGCAGCTGGCCGCGAAGACCGTCACGGCGACGAGCGGTGGCGGGCTGGTAAAGGTCGTTGCGGACGGTCAGGGCCGTATTCGCCAGGTCAAGATCGATCCCTCGGTGGTCGATCCCGAAGACGTGGAAATGCTGGAAGATCTCGTACAGGCGGCGTTGTCCGATGTTCAGGCCCGCGCCCGGGAGCTGTACGAGGAAGAGATCGGCAGGATGACTGGCGGATTGAACATGTTGAATTTGGGCAGTTTGTTCGGAGGTTCGTAGGCCTGAGATGTCGGTCATCGACGATCTGGCCGCCGAATTTGCGCGCCTCCCTGGTATCGGCCGCAAGACCGCCTATCGGCTCACTCATCATTTGCTTAAGATCCCGCCGGAGGAAGCGTGCCGGCTGGCGCGAGCCATCGATACGATGGCCGAGCGGGTCAGACGCTGCTCGACCTGCAATAATCTGAGCGAGTCCGATCCGTGTGAGTTGTGCGCCGACAGCGGCCGCGATCGCACGACCGTTTGCGTTGTCGAGGAGCCCTCGGATATCACGGCAATCGACGGCTCGGGTGGGTACAGAGGGCTTTACCATGTGCTCGGCGGGTGTTTGTCTCCGCTGGACGGCATCGGTCCCGGGGAGTTGAACGTCGATTCGCTGCTCGGTCGCCTGAATGGGGAAGTACGTGAAGTGATCGTGGCGACGAACCCGAGTGTGGAAGGGGAAGCCACGGCAGCGTACCTGCAGAAGCTACTCGAGCCGTACGAGGTCGCCGTGACGCGACTGGCGCGCGGATTGCCGGTCGGCGGTGACCTGGAGTATGCGGACGGCGTGACCATCGCCCAGGCCCTGGCGGGGCGCAGGCAAATATGAGACGGTGGGCAACGTGCTGAAGGATATCGAGACGAACAGGTTGATACGAAGCGTTGGCATCGCGTTGGCAGGCACAGCGGCGGTCGGCGTGTTGGGCGTGCTATTGGTGCGCGACCAGGTTCACCGTCACCGCCGTGATCTATTCAGTCCGCGACCGTTGCGTCGCCTGGCGGCCTTGACCTACATCGGGAAGCACCCCGATATCGAGAACGCGAATCTGCTGCGCGACTTCCTGAGCTGGGAGCGGGAGCCGATGCTTCGCAAGAGGGCGGCGGCGATCCTCGATCGAATGGAGCGGTCGCTCAGCGTCGCCCCCGAGGTGGCGACGGAGATGCAGGGGAGCGAGCAGACCGGCACATGATGTTGGTCGGGGCATCCAACTGGTCTTTCGGCCAGAGCGATTCAGAACGGATCGAGGAGATACTCGGCGATCTGCTCTACGAGTCCAATGCCAAATGCGCGCTGCTGGTCGATCGGACCGGGCAGCTGGTCACGACCGTCGGGGAGGAGCCGAACTTCGATTCCGCGGCTTTTGCCAGCCTGACGGCGGCGGACTTCTCGGCGAACGATCAGCTCGCGTCGTTGATCGGCGAGGAGGAGTTCAGCTCGTTGTTCCACCAGGGTCGCAACGAGTCCATGTATCTCGCCGACATAGGCAAAAGACTGATCCTGGTAGTGTTGTTCAATCAGCAGACCACATTGGGTCTGGTTCGACTCAAGATCAGAGATGCTGTCAGCGGGCTCAATCGCGTGTTCGCAGACGTTTTCGGCAAGACGGCAGAACGGGAAATCCCGTCGCTGGAGCGAGGCTTCGTTGACGAAGCGGAAGATGAAATCGATCGACTCTTTCGGGAATAGGGGATCTCGACCATGTCGATGATCAACTACGCATCCCGCGAAATCAACTGCAAGATCGTCTACTACGGTCCGGGTCTCGGCGGCAAGACGACCAACTTGGAGTACATCTACCAAAAAGTCTCGCCCAACACGCGAGGAAAACTGATCAGCCTGGCTACCGAGACCGAACGCACTCTGTTCTTCGACTTCCTGCCTGTCGATCTGGGCACGATCCGCGGTTTCAAAACGCGGTTCCACCTTTACACGGTCCCAGGCCAGGTCTACTACAACGCCAGCCGCAAACTCATCCTCAAAGGTGTGGACGGGTGCGTCTTCGTGGCCGACAGCCAGGTCGAGCGCCTCGACGCGAACATCGAGTCGATGCACAATTTGTACGAGAACCTGGCAGAGTATGGCTACGATCTGCGGCAGATCCCATTTGTCATCCAGTACAATAAGCGCGATCTTCCCAGCGTGTCGCCAGTCGAGGAACTCGAGCGGCATCTGAACCCGGATAGCGTACCTTCCTTCGAGGGCGTCGCTACGACCGGGCTCGGTGTCTTCGACACATTGAAGGCCGTTGCGAAGCTGGTGATCAAGTCCCTCGGCTGAACGGGGGTTCCGGTGAATCTGCCGAACGGAATTACGGTCGCTCGCATTGTCGCGACGCCCGTGATCTTGTTGATGATCTTGGGGGGCGGGTTCGGTCAGCTCATCTTCGCCTTCGTCCTCTTCGTCACCGCGGCCGTCTCGGACATCTGGGACGGTTACTTGGCTCGGCGCCGCGGGCAGATCACCACCTTCGGTAAGCTACTCGACCCGATCGCGGACAAGCTCCTGGTCGTCGCGACGTTCATCCCATTCTACGTCTTATCGCTCAGCGAGGGGCTCTCGACCACGGTGTCGGTGGTTCCGTTCTGGGGTATCTTGCCTCTGTGGGTGCTGCTCGTCGTGCTGGGTCGCGAATTGCTGATCACACTGTTCCGGGGTTTCGCCAAGCAAAGGGGCATCGTCATACCCGCCGGCAAGGCGGGGAAGTACAAGGCACTGTTTCAGAACCTGTTCATCGGCAGCGAGATCCTCTGGCTGGCTCTCCGCTCCAGGGCGTTGGAGCGGGATTGGGACAGCGCCTTTTGGTCGTTCTGGGAGATTTTCCACGGCTCCTTCGTCGCGGTCACGCTAGGTATCGCCGTGGTGCTCACGGCGTACTCGCTGGCCGTATATCTGTGGCAGTATCGGTCCCTGGTCCACGCGAGCTCTGAGTGACCCGGGGGGTGGAGTCCATCGAGATCGTCGCCGTCGGCGACGAATTGCTGAGTGGCGCCACCATCGACTCGAACTCGGCCCGCATCGCACGCCAGTTGGAGTCGCTCGGGCTGCGGGTCGTTCGCAAGACGGTGGTCGGCGATACGCGCGACGCAGTCAGTGAGGCGGTGGCGAGCGCGTTGCGTCGAACGGGCGCTGTCATTACGACGGGCGGCCTCGGTCCAACACCGGACGACGTGACCAAAGAGGCGGTCGCCACGGCGTTCGGCCGAGAGCTCGAGTTTCGCGATGACCTCTGGCAGCGGCTACAGGACCGCTGGGCGCCGCTCGGGCGGATACCGGAGACGAACCGCAGGCAAGCGGAAGTCCCGGTGGGTGCCGAGGTGTTCCCCAACTCGCGGGGCACTGCTCCCGGACTTGCGATAGAAGACGATGCCGGGGGACTGTGCATTCTCTTGCCGGGGCCGCCGAATGAGTTGGCGGCCCTGCTTGCCTCGCATATCGTGCCATTTCTGGCGCCGAGGGTGAAGGTCGGCGCGCGCCGACCATATCGCCGCCTGCTACGTACGGTCGGCATAGCCGAGTCGGCGATCGCCGAGCAGGTCGGCGACCGGCTGGCCGATCTCGGTCTGGACGTGGCATACTTGCCCGAAGTGGACGGCAACGACATCCGCCTGACCGGGTGGAGCGTCGGCGAAGCGGAGGTTGGACCGCGTCTGGACGAGGGCGTTCGGCGCATCCGCGACATCTTGAAAGGGCACGTTTACGGGCAAGGAGAGGCTGATCTGGCGGAGGTCGTCGGCCGGCTCTTGCGGGAGCGTGATCTGATGGTGTCGGTCGCGGAGAGTTGCACGGCCGGGCTGATCGCTAAACGGTTGACTGACTTCCCTGGCTCTTCCGAGTACTTTTCCGGCGGAGTGGTGGCCTACGACAATCGTGCCAAGGTCGAACTGGTGGGTGTCTCGGAGCGCACGATTCGTCAACATGGAGCGGTATCGGAGGCGACGGCACGCGAGATGGTGATCGGTGTTTGTCGCCGGTTCGGCACGGCGGCGGGAATATCGGTCACAGGGATCGCGGGCCCCGGGGGTGGATCAGAGGAGAAGCCTGTGGGGACCGTCTGGCTGGCGGCGCGGTGGGATGAGGCAGTGGTGGCGCAGCACAGGCGGTACCCTGGAACGCGTGATATCGTGCGGCTACGGGCCGCCCAAGGTGGTCTCGATCTGTTACGCAGGACGATTCGGCGGGAGTCGAAGTGAAAGGTTCTCACGGATACGTGACGGGCGTCGGCGGCATTCGGCTGCACTATCGCTGCTGGGAAGTGTCGAAGCCGCGGGGACTGGTCATAGTGGTGCATGGAATCGGCGAACATTCCGGGCGCTACGAGCGGCTGGCTCACGATTTCGCTCGGGCCGGTCTCAGCACATACGCCCTCGATCATCGCGGCCACGGGCGGTCGGACGGCCGCCGCGGGCACGTGCGCCGGTTCACTAATTACCTTCAAGATCTCGAGCGTCTCCGGCGGTTGGCCGTCGGCACGGTGGGGGAGGAGGTGCCGCTCGTCTGGTTGGGCCACTCGCTGGGTGGGCTGGTACTGGCCCGGTACCTACAAGAGTACCCGGGTGTGCAGGCGCGAGGCGCGGTCTTCTCCGCGCCGCTGATGGGACTGGTGATGGAGATTCCGCAGTGGCAGGAGGTGTTGGCCAACCTCCTCTATTACGCGGCTCCCGCCCTGCCGATGAGCACCGGCCTGCCGCCGGAATACCTGAGCCACGACCGTGAGGTCGTCGAAGCGTACATGCGTGACCCGCTCGTGCACGATCGGATCACTCCTCGGACCTACGGCGAGATCAAGCGCGAGATCGAGGTGGCCTACCGCAAGGTATCACTGCTTACGTTGCCGATGCTGTTTCTGATACCGAGCGAGGACAAGATCGTGCGGCCCGATTTGATGCACCAGTTCGCCGTGAAGCTGGGCAGATCGAAGAACGTGCGGGTAGACACGCTGGCCGGTTTGTACCACGAGGTACTGAATGAGACGGTGCGGTCGAGTGTGGTCGCGGATGTGCTCGGCTGGATCGAGCGGCGCATCGCGGTGTATTCACGTCCGTCCAACGGCAGTGAAGCCGCTGGATAGGACAGGCAAGCGCCGGTGCGGGCTGCCGGGCCGCGGATGTCAGGACGTGTTGGCGGCCGCCGTGCGAGCTAGCGGATGGGACTTGACGGGGACGGGCAAAGCTGAGACTCATAAAGGTTGTACGGTTCCGGACAATGGACGAACGATATGGGTTCACGAGGTAGGTCGAAGAAATTGAGAGAGCGAGAGGACAGGGCGGAAGCCGCGGCATCGCAACCGGAGGCCGCCGAGGGAGAGGCCGGCGAAGCGGTGGATGACGTGCCGGCTGACGCCGCCAACTCGGAAGACGCCGAGGGCGCGGCGGTGGCCGACTCACCGGAAGAAGTGATCGAGAGACTTAGGACGGCATACGAGGAACTCGAGGATCGGCATCTGAGGTTGGTCGCCGAGTTCGACAATTTCCGCAAGCGGACGATCCGGGAACGAGCTTCACAGGCGGAGCGTGCGCAAGCGGATCTGGTGAAGGGCATGCTGGATTCGCTGGACGACCTGGCGCGCGTCTCCGAGCACGGCTCTGTCGAGCATGATGCGGCGGCGCTGCTGGAAGGCGTCCAGTTGGTGGAGGTCAAACTGATGCGCGCCCTCGAGCAAGCCGGCCTGAAGCCCGTCCAGGCTGTCGGCCGGCCGTTCGATCCGGAGGTGCACGAGGCGTTGCTGACGGTTCCGACTTCCGATCCGGAGCAGGATCACATCGTGTCGCAGGAATTCACCCGGGGCTACCTGTTCAAAGACACCCTTCTCAGACCGTCGCTGGTCGAGGTCAAGCAGTATCGACCGGATGAGGCGGCCGAGGGTGACGGGCCTACTGGACAGGGGAACG
>JASFLD010000175.1:0-7946 GCA_050118275.1 Gemmatimonadales bacterium | reverse complement strand
CTTGACGTGTAGCTGATAGATGAGGGCGTCTTTGTACCAGAAAGAATCCCCGCTCATTGGGCCGCACCTCCCCCGGGCCTGATGACCCGCAGGACGTGTCCAACGCGTTCCGCGGGATCGAAGCGTACGTAGTTTCTAATACCCCCCCACAGGTATCGCTCGCCGGTCAGAAGATCCTCGACCTCGAACGGTTGCGCTGAATCGATCTCGAGGTCGTCCAGCGGAACGTGAACCATCGAGTCCTGAATCTTGAAGGGATCGAGGTTGACGGCGATCAACAGGTCGTTTCCCGGCGCAGACTTCATGTAGAAGAGGATTTGCTCGTTCTCGGAGTGATGAAACGTCAAGTTCCTCAGCCGTTGCAGGGCGGGGTTGGCGCGACGGATTTGATTGATCCGTCGCACATCGTCATTGATGTTGCCGGGCCCGTCCCATTCACGGTACTTGATCTCGTATTTCTCCGAGTTCAGGTATTCCTCGCTGCCGGGTTCGCGCGGCGAGTTCTCGCAGAGCTCGAATCCACTGTAGATGCCGTAGTTCGGCGATAACGTCGCGGCGAGGAGCAAACGCACGCGAAAGGCTGGACGTCCCCCTCTCTGCAGGTACTCGTTCAGGATATCCGGTGTGTTCGTGAAGAAGTTGCCACGGAAGTACTCGGCCGTCTCCGTCTGGACGAGTTCGACGAGGTAATCCTGCAGTTCCTGCGCCGTGTTACGCCAGGTGAAGTACGTGTATGATTGCGTGAAGCCCAGTTTGGCCAGCGCTTTCATTCGGTTGGGTCGCGTAAACGCCTCCGACAAGAAGATCACATCCGGGCGTTCACTCTGGATGTCCGAGATCGCCCACTCCCAAAACGCCAGTGGCTTGGTGTGCGGATTGTCGACTCGGAAGATGCGCACGCCGTGCTCGATCCAGTGCAGCAAGACATCACGGCAGGCTTCCCAGAGGCTCCTCCAGTCGTCCGGCCAGAAGTTGAGCGGATAGATGTCCTCGTACCGTTTGGGGGGATTCTCCGCATACTTGATGCTGCCATCGGGACGGATGTTGAACCAATACGGGTGCTCTTTCACCCAGGGATGGTCCGGTGAGCATTGGAGCGCATAATCGAGGGCGACCTCGAGGCCAAGATTGTGAGCGACACGGACGAAGCGATCGAAGTCCTCGATCGTCCCGAGTTGGGGCTCCACGGCGGTATGACCACCCTCCTCGCTGCCGATAGCCCAGGGACTGCCGGGATCGCCGGGCCTGGTAACCAGAGAGTTGTTCTTCCCCTTGCGATGGGTATGTCCCACCGGATGAATCGGCGGGAGATAGACGACATCGAAGCCGAGGTCCGCGATCCGTTTCAATTGGCGGGCGGCGTCCCTGAATGTCCCGTGCACGCCGGGCTTTGGGCCCTGAGAGCGCGGGAACATCTCATACCAAGCGCTGAAGCCTGCTCGCTCGCGGTCGACGCTGATCTGCAGCGTTCTCTCCCAGCGGGTCACCACGGCGGAGTCGAAGTGCTTCGCCATGAGGTCGCGCAATTCGAGATCGAGCGCTGCCTCGATACGGGCCTCGGGCGTGGCGGTCTCGTCCCCGATCGCTTCGGCGGCTTCGCTCAAGCGAGCACGCTGCAGTCCGGCCGCCCGTCCGGCAGCGTCCTTCACGATCAACGAGCCTTCCAACAGCTCGAGCGACACGTCTTGGTTCGCTGCGACCCATTTCTGCAGGTCGTTGCGCCAGGTCTCGAAGATGTCCGGCCACGCCTCAATCGTGAACGTCCAACGCCCGATCCGGTCCAACGGGAACCGACCGGACCAGCGATCGGTGTCGTAGTCGTACTCGAGCGGGAAAAACCGCCACGAGTGGGCGCCCGGTCGTCGCGCCAGGATGCGTCCCGCCAATAGATCGTGGCCGTCCTTCACGATATCGACGCTGACCTCACAGTCGTCCCCCACGACGCGCTTCACGGGATAACGCCCACAGTCGATCTGGGGTAGTACGTTTTCTATGGTCACCCGAGCCGGCCCGTCTCGGCGGAGCCCGCGTCTTGGCTTGCTGGTCACAATTCCCTCTGTTTGCGATGTCGGTGCGGCATCAATTGGAGAGCGCTTCCATGAAATGATCCGCCCAATGGTAGACGGTGTGGCCGCTGACGACCTCCCGCATGCGGCGCATACGGCGGGCAACCTCCCTGCTGGGTAGCGAGACCGCCATGTCGATGGTCTCGGCCAGACCGTCGACATCGTGCGGGTTGACTTGCAGCGCCGTCTTGAGCTCCTGCGCGGCTCCGGCAAACTCGCTGAGTATCAGAATGCCGGTATTCTCCAACCGCGTGGCGACGTATTCTTTGGCCACGAGGTTCATGCCGTCGGCGAACGGAGTGACGAGTATCACATCGGCGGCCCGGTAGAGCGCCACCAGCTCCTCGGCCGGCAGCTCGCGATGGAGGTACTGGACGGGAGTCATGCCGACCTCGCCGAACTCACCATTGATCTGACCCACCAGTTCCTCCACCTGGCGCCTTAGCTGCTGGTACTCGCTGACCCGCTCGCGGCTCGGCACCGCGAGTTGCACGAGTACGCACTCGCGCACCAACTCCCTGCGGCGTGACAATAGCTCTCGAAACGCCCTCAACCGCACGTCGATCCCCTTCGTGTAGTCGAGCCGGTCAACGCCCAGGATGATCCTGCGCCCCTGGCCTACCTGTTGCCGGAGTTCCACCGAACGCTCGATCACCGACGGCTGCGCGGCCAGGCCGGCGTAGCGCTCGAAATCCGTCGAGATCGGGTAGGCATCCACGTGGACGCCTCGATCGTGTATCTTCAAAACTCCCTGCTCGACTCGCGCGTCGGCATAGTGTTGTGCCAGCCGGATGAAGTTTTGAGCGCCGTTCTGTGTCTGGAATCCCACGATGTCGGCCCCCAGTAAGCCCTCGAGGATCTGCCTCCGCCAGGGCAGTTGCCCAAAGAGCTCCTCCGGCGGAAACGGGATGTGCAGGAAGAACCCGATTCTCAGGTCGGGCCGGATCTCCCGTAGCAGCGCAGGCACCAACTGGAGGTGGTAGTCGTGGACCCACACGATACCGCCCTTTACCGCAGCCTCCGATGTGGTCTCGGCGAAGCGCCTGTTCACTCGCACGTAGGGTCGCCACCAATGGCGGTGATATTCGGGTTCACGCACGGCGTAGTGATACAGCGGCCAGACCGTTCCGTTGCAGAAGCCGTTGTAAAAGGCCTGGTGCTGCTCGCGCGAGAGCGCGATGGGAAAGTGCCGGATCTTGTCCAGCGTGAATGGCTCGGGCGCGGGTCCTGTCGCACCGGTCCACCCGACCCACCCCCCGCGCTGCCGCTGCACGATCGGGGTCAGGGCCGAGACCAGGCCGCCCGGGCTTCGCTTCCATTGCTGTCCTCGGCTTCCGCGAGCGCGGGACACCGGAAGACGATTGGCCACTATGACCAGCGGCTTTTTGCGCCCTGCCATATCTAGTGCTCACGTTTTGGGGATCAACCGGCGCGATGGTGGCGCCATCGCCACAACCGAATACAAACTAACGGTTTCGAGTGTCGGGGCAAATTGACGACCGAGAAGTGCCAAAAGGAAGGGCCTCGAGAATTCGAGGCCCCGGATGTATGAAATGATACGATTTAGTCGGCTAGAAGCGAGCGGAATAGACGCAGGTAGTCGGCGAGGTGACGCGGGGTCAAGAAACGGTCGCGTACGGACTGGCGCGCCTTGAGTCCCATTTCACGTCGCAGTCTCGGATTCAGCAGCAATTCGGTCACCCGCTCCGCACACTCGTTCGAGCTCGTAACGAGAAACCCGCTGGAGCTGTCGTGGATCTGGTGGCTGATCCCGCCGACGCGCCCACCGACCACCGGTGCACCTTTCCACATCGCCTCGGCCACGACCAGGCCGAAACCCTCGCGCGTCGATTTCTGCACGATGACATCGCTACCTGTCTGGAAGGCGTTGATCTCCAGGGCGTGGGTCAGCGCTTCGCGGCTGAGGCGGTCTAGCGTACTGAGCACGTGGATGTCCCGATCGCCCTCGGCGTATTCAACGGTACGGCGATGGTATTCGATCCCCTCGGGGTCATCGTCGGCGAGATTCCCGACCAACGCCAGTTGAACGGTGGGCACCTCGCGCTTGACGGCCCGGTACGCGTCGATGACGCCGAGCGGATCTTTCCACGGGTCGAAGCGCGAGACCTGGGTCACGATCGGACGCGAGACATCGATCTCGAAGCGGCTGGCCAGGATCTGACGAGCGAGCCCTGCTGACAGGCACTGGTTTTTCGGCGCGAGTGGGTCGATCGATGGATAGATGAACTCGGCGCGTTTCGGCGACAGCGTGCTGATTCGGTAGTCGGGCAGGGTGAAGATGCTGACGTCGTAGTAGCTCATGTAGGGCGCCAGGAACTCCACCGCCGAGGCGCTTGGCGTCGATGTATCGACGTGACAGCGCCAGATCCACTGGCCGGTTCGCCGACCATCCAGGATCCCCGTGAGACCGGCCGGTTGTGGATCGTGTACGACGACTATGTCCCAGTCGCGACCGAAGACCTCCGTATTCGCTTCGAGCGTCTTGAGGTACACTCCGGTCTGATCAGGAGTGAAGTCGTTCGGCATGCCCTGCAGACCGTTGTGCAGCTTCTTCGTTAGATCGAAGAAGTCATCCGTTCCCGAAAGGACATGCCACTCGGCTTCCATTCCCAGATCGCGTTGCAGCGCGGTGAGGGTGGGGAGAATCTCCGCCACGCCTCCGCCATAGGCCGTCGCGTTCAGGTGGAGTATCCGAGCGCCGCGAAGCGGAGCCGCCAGCGTTTCAATTTCGGCCAGCGCATCGCGGTTGACGAGACCTTCGTAGGCTTTTATGGATTTGGAAGCCAGCTCCACCCGCTTCATCGAGTATCCTCCTTGGAGTCGGCTCCCTGGCGGCAGCCCGGTTAGTCGAGTGGATTGCAAGATTGAAGCCGCAAGGGAAACACCGTCGTCGAAGGGCGTTTTGCGAGCCGCAACGCGGCCTCTTGGTGGGTAGACTCTGGGATTCAGGTCCTTGTGACCGCCTGCTGTATGCGGATCGGACAGAAGGCCCGATTCGCCGGATCGAGGGTTTGTCGCGTTACCGCCGCAGCTGTCGCCCGGGAGCCGCAGCCGGAAGCGCTCTGGCGGCGCCGGCGCCTCATCTCAATAATACCCCCTGTCGCAGTAGAAGCGCCGAGCCGCAGGACGGCCATTTCAACACGTTCAACAGGAGTAGTAGAATGCCGACGAGTAAAGCCAGTGCCAGGTGGGAGGGAGTACTGAAGAGTGGACGCGGTGAGTTCAAAGCCGGTTCGGGAGCTTTCTCCGGTGAGTACTCGTTCCCGACCCGGTTTGAGGGTAAACCGGGCACCAACCCTGAAGAGTTGATCGCCGCCGCGCACGCCGCGTGCTTCAGTATGGCTCTGTCAGCCAACCTCGAGAAGGCGGGGACACCGGCACAGCTGATCTCGACGACCGCGCACTGCACGCTCGATGTCGGCGCCGACGGGGCGCGGATCACCAAGATGCGTCTAGTAGTTCAGGGCCGGGTTCCCGAGGCGGACCGCGGAGCGTTCGCGGATGCGGCGAACAAGGCGAAGGAAGGGTGTCCGGTCTCCAAGGCGCTGAAGGGCAACGTCGAGTTCGAGCTCGAAGCGACACTGGAGTGAGCCCTGATCCGGGCGATGTCACCGCGCCGGACGCCTCGCGGCCAGCTATCGGCCGGCCGTCATGAAGTAGCCGGCCAGGGCCGTGACCAGGCGTCGGGGTGCAAAGCGCTGCGAGGCTACGAGAAGGGCGTTGTGGAGGCCGGGCACGACGACGGTGCGGCCGTTCAGCATCGCCTCGATGCCGATCCGGGCCACATCGGCGCTCTTCATCTGGGTCCATCGCATGTAGCGGGTGAAGGCGTGGCCGGCGACTTGTTGGAATTCGGTTTTGATCACGCCCGGGGAAACCACCGTGCAGGTCACGCCGCTGCCGCGCAGCTCGTAGTTCAGCGCTTGGCTGAAGGAGAGCACGAATGCTTTGCACGCGCCGTAGACGGCGTACGTCGGCACCGGCTGGTAGGCGGCCGTCGAGGCTACCTGCAGGATGCGTCCAAAGCCGCGCTTGGCCATCTTGGCCGCGAATAGCCGGGTGAGGTGCAGCGGCGCGATGGCGTCGACTTGGATCATGTCGCGGTCGCGGGTCCACGGGCTGTCGAGGAAACTGCCGTGCACGCCGAAGCCGGCATTGTTCACGAGTATCTCGACGTGGTGGCCGCGCTCGTCGAGCTTCCGGTAGAGGACTTCCGCCGCGCCCGGGTCGGCCAGGTCGAGCGGTTCCACCTCGACGTCGACCGCGGTGTTGATCTTGATCTCCCCGGCCAGAACGCGGAGCCGTTCCCAGCGTCGCGCTACCAGAATCAGGTTGGCGCCTCGCGAGGCCAACTGGCGCGCGAAGTCGACACCCAGGCCGCTCGATGCCCCCGTGACCAGCGCCCAACTGCCATGAATGTCGCTGTCTGCCATTCAACCACCCCTGTCGTTCTTCAGCGCCACTCGAGGATCGGAACAGGTCTCGAATCTCGATACTGGACGCGGCCCGCGCCAGCCCACGATCCGATGAACCTGGCCGAACCGGTCTTCGTAGTGTATTTAGAATAGCGTTCAGCGAACTGCCGCACGCCGTTCGGTCAGCCGATCCAGCGAAATGTATAAGACCTGCATCTACTGCAATCGCTCGCTTGGCGGAAACGAGTCGGTCGAGAGTTTTCCGGTCGGCCGCCGGTTAGCCTTCGACCAGGCCAAAGGTCGGCTATGGGTGGTTTGTCCCGAGTGCCGGTGCTGGAACCTGACGCCGCTGAAGGGTCGTTGGGAGGCGATCGAGGAGTGCGAGCGATACTATCGTGATACGACCGTTCGCTTTTCTACGGACAACATCGGGCTCGCCCGCTTGCGCGAGGGCCTCGATCTGGTCCGCGTCGGCAAGCCGCTGCGTCCCGAGTTCGCCGCCTGGCGGTACGGTCGTGAGTTCTTGCGGCGGAGAATAGCGGTCGAGACGGCCATCGCGTACGATGCCTTCGTCGCGGTCTACGATGCGATCGTCGCCGCAGTCACGGGGCGACAGCGCATCGTGGCGCGGGTCCGTGCCGAAGACGGAAGCCGGCTACCGCTGACGCGTGAAGATCTGAAGGGAATCCGGCTGGTGGCAACGGGCGCTCGAGCCGGCTGGCTCCTGGCCGTGCCACACCGCGCGGGAATGGCGAGGCGCGAGTGGTGGAGCGAGTACGCAGGTGCCGCGAGCGAGACGACGGAACTTCGCGGATCTGCGGCGCTGAGAGCCGCTGGCAAGCTGCTGCCGCGGATTAATCCCTATGGCGGCAACGATCGCCAGGTGCGAGCCGCGGTCGAATTCGTCGAGCAAGCCGGCAGACTGGAGGGCGTGTTCGCGGCCGCGTCAGGCAAACCGGGCTTCAGACCGGGCTTGCTCTTCGATCGCGATGCGACCGTGGTGAAGACCATGCGCCCGGAACTCCGGCTCGGCCTGGAGATGGCGGCCCACGAGGAGACGGAGCGCCGTGCGCTGGAAGGCGAGCTGGAGGAGTTGGAGGAGGCATGGCGCGAAGCGGAGCAGATCGCCGCCATCGCCGATCGCCTGCTGGTTCCGGAAGAGATCGAGGAGTGGATACGGCAACACAGTCAGGAGGCCGAGAGGCCCGGCCCTCCCCATGATTCCTGAGCTCGAGGCGCGACGGAACGAGTTCGAATCCGCAATTGTCGCGGTTAGGGAACTCGTGACTGGACTGACGGATGAGACGTTCAATAGACGGCTACTGGAAGACCGCAGGTCGGTTGCCGAATGCCTCGATCATCTGGTCACAATCGGCCGTCGCATGCTGCCTCGTATGCGAGCGGCCGGGACCGACGCGCGGGCCAGGGGTTGGCTGGCCGAGCC
>JASFLD010000174.1:0-7971 GCA_050118275.1 Gemmatimonadales bacterium | reverse complement strand
GGGCGGGCGGCGTATGTGATCGACGACATCCGACCGCTGCGGACGATCTCGGCACAGACGCTGGCGCAGCCGATCCACCTGTTCGAGATCCCCGACGCGGTCCAGCACATGGTCAAACAGACGGGCGCCTCGCGCTTCCCGGGCGACGGCGAGTTCCGGGGCGAGAACCGGCCGTACGGGGCGATGATTACCTTCTCGCTGAACGGTGGTGACCTTCCCCATCCCAACGAAGAGATCGAACGCGAGCGGAAGGCGGCGAAGCGGGCCGCCGGTGGTGCGGAGGAGGAAAGCGCCCCCGAGAGGCCTGCCGCGCAGGCGCAGCGCCGGGGCCGGCCCGGCGGTCCAAGCGGGCGGTTCGGCGGCCGTCGCGCCGGTGGACCCCAGGTGAAGGTGGTGGTTAGAGACGCGGGCGGCGACTCCATCGCCGGCTTCGAGCGGCCGGTCAAGCTTGGAGTCAACCGAATCACCTGGAACCTGCGCCGGGACGGCTTCGAGCGACCGAGAGCCGGTCGCGGGGAGGCTGAGGAGTTCTCCTTCTTCGGCGGCGGCTTCGGACCGGAGGTTCTGCCGGGCACGTACACCGCAACACTCCGTTACGGGGATGCCGATGCCGAAGGGACGATCGAGGTGTTGGCCGATCCGCGCTACGACCTTACGCTGGCGCAGCGGCGCGAGAAGTACGACGCCTTGATCCACGCGGGCCACGTGCAAGAGGCCTTGGCCGAGGCGGTGACCCGGCTACGTGGAACGCGCGATGAGATCGACGAGGTTCTCGGTATGCTCGCGGAAGGGTCCGGCGATGAAACGGGCAGTGGTGAGGCGGGCGGCGAGGGCGTGCAGGCGGACATCCGAGCGGAGGCCGCCGCTCTGAAGGAGAAGCTGACGGAGTTGGAGAAGCGGCTCTGGACTCCACCGGGAACCACCAAGGGGATCACGCGAGACACCAGCATCTACTCGCGGGTTCGCGATGCGTATTCTTCGATGAGCTCGTCCTGGGATCCCCCGACGCAGGCTGAACGAACCCTCTTGCGCCAGGCCGAAGACAGGCTTCAGGCGGCGTTCGAGGAGGTCAACCGCGCGTTCATGGATGATGTGGCGCAGTTCCGTGCCAGAGTGGCGGACGTCGGCATCGCCTTCCTCGAGTCCAAGGAACCGCTCGCCGTACCCGAACGGTAGTGCGGGCCGGATGCCGAGAACGAGGGGGCGCCGCGTGAGAGCGCCCCCTCCGTATAGAAGAAACCGGCCGTTGCGAACAGGCGGATCAATCGGTACCGAGGTCGAACATGACCCCGCCGGTGAAGATCACTCTTTCCCCGCCGCCTACCTCGACCCGTACTTCGCCGTAGGGCGTGATCGACGGCAGCAAGTACCTCACCCCGGCCAGCAGATTGAGTCCGTAGTCGTTGTCCGAGACGTCGAAGGGGCCGAGGTTGCTGTAGTGTGCCCAATTGAAACCCGCGCCGGCATAGAGGGAGACCTCCTCGACCTGCAGGGGAATCGTGTGGGCGAGATTGACGTTGACTTCCCAGAGGTCGAAGTCGTCGGGGAAGAAGTAATCGAACGAGCCGACCATCGCCGTGCCGGGCTCCCATGGCCAGACCCAGTGGAGACGACCACCGAGGGCCAGTCCGGCGCTCTCGGTGCCCCAGTTCAGCTGGGCCCCCAGATCGACCTGGGCGAGCGCCGTTGCCGGCGTGGACGCGAGTGCGGCGCCGAACGCCAGGGGTAGCAGCCTTCTCATGTTCTGTCCTCCTCGTTGAGTGGCGAGCCCGCGGTCAAAAGGGTGGGGGGCTCGATCTACACCGCGTGCCGCGGGAGTCTCCCGTCGAATCGATGGTGAGGCGGCGAGCGGCAATCTGCCGGGGTGAGTGCGTGCCGGTCAAGCGGACGTGGTCGCAGCGTGGGCGGGCCTTGACGAACGGTCGCCGCGTCGATATAGTTGTTACTAACAACTAACCGAGAGGTGCTTAAGCGTGCGCTCTTCCCTCGACAAGATCGGGCCTCCCGCCGATGTCCACGATGCAGCGGACCCATCGCTCGCCGCCGATACGGCCGCGCTCCATCGCGTCCTGCTCGATCTCAAGCGAGTCTACCAATTCCGCGACCGCGATCAGATCTGCTGCCACGATATCTCAGTCACGCAGTACTGGGCGCTGGAGGCTTTGCAGCGGATGGGCACGCTCACGCTGAACGACTTGGCGGCGGAGCTCTATCTCGACAAGAGCACGGCGAGCCGCGTCGTGGATGCGCTGGAGCGCAAAGGTTACGTGAAACGCTCTCGGCACGAACAAGATGGGCGGGCCCTGGCGTTGAATGTCGCGCCCGCCGGACGGCGGCTATTCGCGCGGATCGAGGCCGACATACTGGCTCACGAGCGGAAGTTGCTGGTGGGATTCGATCACGAAGTGCGCACCCCGCTGTTGGAACTGCTGGGACGGTTGGTCGAGGTGGCGGCCGCCGGGGTTCGAGCGAGCGGCGGTACCTGCTGCAGCCTGGACGGATGAGCGGTCGCCGCCTTTGACGGAGGAGTGGACGGGCGTCTGGGCCGTGACGTGAGAGTCGGCCCGCCATTGAGCGAGCGAGTCAACATCAGGACGGTCAGCTGAACTGGAGAATCGCATGAACAAGCAAGAGGAAATTCGCGAGGTCGTCCGCGAGCGGTACGCGCAGGCGGCTCGACAGGCGTCGGGTAAGTCGAAAAAGGCGAGTTGTTGCGGCCCGGACACCTCGGATTGTTGCGGGGGGTCCGAGAAGGACGTGATAACCCGCGATCTCTATTCGATCGACGAGACGTCGGAACTGCCCGAGGCGGCGCTACTCGCTTCGCTGGGTTGTGGCAACCCGACGGCGCTGGCGGAGCTGAGCCCGGGCGAAACCGTGCTGGACCTCGGCTCTGGAGGCGGGATCGATGTCTTGCTGTCGGCGCGCCGGGTCGGTCCGACGGGAAAGGCCTACGGCCTGGACATGACGGACGAGATGCTCGAATTGGCGCGGCGGAATCAGCGGGAGACGGGGATCGAGAATGCCGAGTTCCTCGCGGGAGAAATCGAGGCCGTGCCTTTGCCCGATGAGAGCGTCGATGTGGTGATCTCGAACTGCGTGATCAACCTGTCGGCGGACAAGGATCGCGTGCTGCGGGAGGCGTTTCGGGTCTTGCGCAAGGGTGGTCGCTTCGCCGTCTCGGACATCGTGATCCAGGGTCGGTTGCCCCGGTCGTTGCGCGAGAGCTTGGAGGCTTGGAGCGGGTGTGTGGCGGGTGCTTTGCACGAAGATGAATACCGCGAGAAGTTGGCGGCAGCCGGGTTCGTGGACATCGACGTGGAAGTGACCCGCGTCTACGATGTTGACGAGCTGGGCGACCTTGCCGATGACTTCGGTCTCGAGGTCGAAAAGAGCTGGTTGAGCGCGGGTCGACTGTGCTCGGCGTTCATTCGAGCGCGCCGCCCGATCTGAGTCGTAGGTGCCCATTGCGGCTGTGCGGGTATGCCTGCTAACCTGCCTGATCGTGTCAGGTTGCATCGGTTTGCAGTCGCGTGAGAGGAGGGTCGGCGCCTTGCGTCCCGGGTCGAGATGTCTTCGCCCGCGGCGGTGTGCCGCGGTCTTAGTGGGCTTGCTGCTCGCGCCCGTGCCGGCGCACTGGTTTGTCGATGTTGCGGAAGCACAGGAACGTCGGGATACCGTGTACACCGTCGAAGAGATTGCGGTGAAAGTGTCCCGGCCGGTAGCGACGGCGGGCGGCGCGAGCGCATTGACCACGCCGCTCGACTCGGTCGTGGTACCGCCCGCTCCGACCTTGGAAGAGGTGTTGCGCCGGATGCCGCTGATCCTGATCCGCGAGAACTCGCGCGGAGAGGCGCAGCCGCAGATCCGTGGCATGGAGTCGCGTCAGGTGGCGGTGCTGGTCGACGGCGTACCGCTGACGCTTGGTTGGGACGATCGTACCGATCTTTCCATCGTGCCGCTGACCGCGGCGCGCAAGCTGACGCTTGTGCGGGGGCTGTCGTCCGTCCTGCATGGGCCGAACGCGCTGGGCGGCGTAGTTCTGGTCGACTTCGCCAACGGTCCCGGCGCGCTCAGAGCGCCGGAACCGGTCTATTTCTCTGCGGGGATCGATCAGCTGGGCAATGGGTCGGCGGCGTTGGGGCTCGGAACGCTCTTCGAGGGGGATGCAGGCGGTCTGTTGCTCCGCGCCGGGGGTGGTTACCGCAACCGTTCCGCGGTGCCGCTGGCTTCAGGCGTGAGCCAACCGTTAGCGGGCGACGATCGGCTGAACAGCGACTTCGAGCACTGGAACGGCTATCTGGTGGCTCGCTACCAGTCGAACGACGGGCCGTGGGCCTCGCTTTCCACGTTCGGTTTCAATTCGAATCGCGGCGTGCCGCCGGAACTGCACATTTCCGAGCCGCGGTTGTGGCGCTACCCGAGGGCATCCCGCTGGGTGACGGCGATTTCGGGCGGCACCGGTTGGCGCGCAACGCCATGGGGTGAAGGCGATCTCGAGGCGAGTGTGGGAATCGACCTGGGCGAGACAGACATCGATTCCTACGAGAGCGTGGCGTACGATTCGATCACAGGCGGTGAACGAGGCGATGACCGTACGCTGTCTCTGCGCCTGCTGGGGGATCACACCCTGGGAGCCGGCGTCCTGAGGAGTGCCTGGACATTCGCCGAGACGCGGCACGAGCAGGTCGAAGCCGGGAGCGACCCAGAAATCTACCGCCAACGCTTCTTCAGCGTCGGGCTCGAGACAGAGCACCCGATCTTCGCGGGCGAATCGGCCGCGCCTCGTGCACGCGTCAGCATCGGCGTCAGCGCTGACTACGCCGACACGCCGGAAACGGGCATCTGGGAAGCGCGAAGCCCGATCTGGGCGTGGGGCGCGCGAGCCGGTGGCACGTATGCACTGGGCGATGGCACGGTGCTGATCAACGGCGGGGTGAGCCGTCGCGTCCGCTTCCCGGCGCTGCGGGAACTGTACTCGGGTGCGTTGGGCAAGTTCACGGTCAATCCGGATCTGGATCCCGAGGTGCTGAGCGTGGCCGAACTAGGCCTCACGGGGGGCCGCGGTTCGGCGGAAGCGCAGGTCGTCGGTTTCTATCAGCGTCTAGCGGATGCGATCGTCCGGGTCAGTCTGGGCGATGGGACACTACAACGTCAGAACCGGGCCGAAGTGCGGAGCGTGGGGGTTGAAGTTCTGGGCAGCTACACGTGGCGCCGTGGGCTCTCGCTGTCGGCGGACGTCACGCTCAAGGATGTATCCCAGGACGATCCATCCGCTCCGGAGAGTCAGCAGCATCCGGAATACCAGCCGTCGATTTCGGGAGGATTGGGACTGTCCGTGCCGCTGGGCTACGGCGTCCGGGCCACGGGCCGAGTACGGCACGTTGGTGTTCGCTACTGCGTGAACCCGGATCTCGAGGCCGAGCAGCGGTTGGACAGCGACACTTGGTTCGATGTCGAGGTCGGCGGCGGCTTCGACGTCCGCTCGGGGCAAACGGGTCGGGTCGAGGTAAACCTGGCGGCGTTGAACGTTACAGATACGTCGGTCTTCGATCAGTGCGGCCTGCCACAACCGGGGCGTCTGTTACAACTGCAGATGCGACTGTTCTGATGGGATAAGTGCGTTCGGATGGATAGTGTGAGCAGGGCCCGACAGTTGTCGCTGACGATCGGCGTGATCGCGGCGGTGATCCTCGCGCTGGTCTTGGCCATAGTCTGGCGCCGAGGCGGCGCGCTCGAAGGGATGACAGACTTTCTGAGCCGTTGGTTCTTCGCTGCATTCTGCACGGTGTACGCACTGGCGCAATTGAGGGTCTTTGTCTTGCGGAAGAAGCGCGAGGCGCGGCTCGCCGCTGAGGTACCGCTGTCGGTATTCGGATTCTTCATGGTTCTCTGGTTCGTGTTGGCATTGGCGGCGACCTTCTACGGAGTTCGGGGTGGCGATGGGTGGTGGGAGACCTTCGGCTGGGTGACGATCGTCGCGGTGATCTGCGTACAGCTGCTCGTTCTGGGTGGCCTGGCGCGGCGAACCGACGGCACTTAGGTAGTCGCGCGATTGCGCGCTCGTGGCCGCTCAGAACTGCCGTCGATATCCAAACGACAGCTGGATCGAACGGTTCTTCTTGGAGATGTTGTCGCCGGTGTCGTTGATGTCCGCGATGCCGTAGTCGTATCTGAGGTCGGCGAGAAAGGCGCCAGGACCCGATCCCAGTTCGACACCGACGCCAAACACGACGCCGAAATCGCTCGACTTGAAGTCGTCTTTGCAGTCTTGGGATGGATCGCCCGTGTCCGGATCGAACTCGCAGCTCAACGCCAAGCCCAGCGTTGGGCCGACGTAGAGCCGCGGTTGCACGGTTTCGCCTTCGACCGCCAGGTCGATGCCAACCGGTATTAGCAGCTCGAAGTAATCGATGTCCGTGGTCTGGCTCAGAGGCTCGCCGGTGGCGAGGTCCGATCCCTCCACCTTCGCGCCCTTCTGAACGTAGGAGATCTCCGGCCGTATTCCCAAGTTACCGGCGATGCCGAAGCCGACGAAGGCGCCGATCAGAAAGCCGCTCTTGGAGTCGGTCTTGATCTCCCCCGCCAGCTCCGAATACGAGAAGCCGCCACGAACGCCAACGGAGGTTTGCGAATGCCCGCTGACCGCCAACAGCAGCACGAGCAGCGCAGGAGTCGTGATTGAAATCAGTCTTGGCATTTCGAGTGCTCCGCATCGGCGCTCAGGCCGATCGTCTATCGCGCTTGCGATGTGCTGGACTGGAAGGGCAGGCTCGATCCAGTCGCGACGTAGCCCGTGGCAAACTGAGAGCCGCCAATTGGACTGTCAAGCAGGATCGTCGGTCCGCGATAGTCTCGTCCGGACTCAGCGAAAAGGGTGGAAGCGCGGAAGCCCTGCCATCGGGCAGGGCTTCCGCGATGTCGGCGGCGCCGTCTGCTACTTGCAGACCGCTCTGCCGTGCTCGGCGTAATCCGTTGGCGCCGCAATCTCGCCGTAGTACATCGCGCACTCGATCTCGCCGTTGCGAGCCACGGCAGCCCATCCAGCCTTTCCCGCCTCGAAACGGACTTCTTCATCCTCGTTTGGAGCTATCGCCTGCGTTTCCTCGTCGCGCGCCTGCCTGAGCTGATCCAGGATCGCGTCCAGACTCTGGTAGTATTGACCCGTTTCTTGGTACCGGTGCTCCTGAATGGTCGCGATCATGCGCAGCATCGCCCGCAGTCGGGACCTGGCAGCTTCTGTCGGCCCGCCGGTTGCCGCGGAGAACGAAATCGGGATCTGGATCCAAACCGAAACGGGCTCGTCATGGTTCAGCGCCGGCGTGAATGCAAACTCGGCCGCCGTCGTCAGCGCGGCCTCATCCAACGCCTCTACGCCCGAGGTTTCGCCGATTCGCGTGTCGCGCACCGCGCCCCGCTCATCGATGTAGAGCCAGACCTTCACGGTGCCGCCGACGCCGATTTTCTTCAAGGAATCGGGATAATGGTTCTCCACCGCCGCGACCGCTGCCTCTCGATTCTCGAGCCGCGGGCCAACCGTGTAAGGCGTGAATTGGGGTCGAGTCGTGTCCTGCGGAGCCGCGGTCGCGGGTGGCGGCGATGCTGGGCTCGATGTCGAACGCTGCCCAGCGCCGGCAGCGGGGTTGGGGGCCAGAAACGCGAGCGCTGTCAGGGATGCGGCAAGGCTCGCCGCGACGGCCAACTTGCGACGTCGATCCTGTGGTGCTTTCTCGATCATGGTGCGCAACCTCTCTTCCAGCGACGAGTGGGGTTCGGCGAACGCGGCCGGCAGGAAGCTGGGGCTGGATGACCTGCTCCCAACCTCGAGCAGCAGCTCGCCGTAGGCACGAGTATCGACGCCGCGTCTCAGAACCCGGCGGTCACAGTCGAACTCCAGGGCGAGTCGTAAGCGGCGGAGCTGCCACCAGAGGGGCAGATTCCAGGGTACGACGACCAGGACGGCGAGGGCGG
>JASFLD010000173.1:0-8002 GCA_050118275.1 Gemmatimonadales bacterium | reverse complement strand
AGCCGGCCCTCGAGGTCCACGCCTAGTGGCCCCGTTCAGCCGTCAGGCGCCCCAGACCCCGTTCTGCCTGCTGAACCAGCGGCCGCAGCTCGGGGTCGCACTCCGCGTACAGGTCGATGAGACGCTCGTAGTAGAGGGCGGCCTTCTCTCGATCGCCCAGTCGCTCGTAGATCTCCGCCTCGGCCAGGTAGGTGGGTCCCCAATAGACCACATCGAAGAGGGAGTACTCTTCCAGAGAGCCGAACCAGTCCAGCGCCTCCACGCCGCGCCCGAGGGCCGAGAGGGCCTGGCCGCGTAGGAATCGGGCTTCCGGCATCGCACCCACGGGCGTCACCTGGAGCACTCCGTACCAGGCCTGCAGCCTCACGTTCTCCAGCGCAGCCAGCGCGTCCGCCGGGCGCCCGTCGGTCCACGCCAGCCACGCCCTCAGGCTCCAGGCGCAGTCGTCGACCAACGATCCCCACTCGGGATCGCCTTGCATCTCATCGATCCGGTCGGCGTACCGCGTTGCCGCCGCGGTATCGCCCAGCCGCAGACTGAGAAGCCCCAACAGGTAGTCGCGGTAGAAGGTGGGAATCGCCTCCCCAAAGTCGAACGGTTTGGCGACGGCATTGACGGCGGTCAAACCCGCCAGCCGCGCGCGCACCTCCTCGATCTCTGAATCGGCGAGCGGCGAAAAAGGCGCTGCAGCCTTAAGCGCCGCTGACACGAGACCGATCACCGGCTGAAGCGAGGACGCCTCTGCATCGTCGGCCGCGGCCGCCCGCCAGCGCCCCCGGCCGACTTCCGTCAGGGCGGCCATGGTCTGTCCGAGAGCTCGCTCGGTGCGAGGGCGCGTTGGCCCGGTCTGTAACGCGGCCAGTTCGGAGGCCGTCTCCAGGTCGCGCCCGAAGGTCGCCACCATGACCACCGCGTTGTGGATGATCTGCGGCGCTCGCTCCAACCCGGCCTCTACGCTGTCCAACCCGGCGGTGTCATCCATCAGCGACGCGCGTAACGCCAGCAACTCCAGGACTCGCTCGCTCTCGGGCTGCAGCTGCCGAACGCGCTCGACGAGAGAATCGAGCTGTGCGAGATTTTCCTCCAGAGCCTCGATTCGCGCCAGGTGGAACAGGGCGAACACGTGGTTCGGGTCCAGATCGATCACGCGCTGAAATGCCGGGCGCGACTCGGTGAGGCTGAGGCCACGCGTCGCATTGTAATGGAAGAGCGCCTCGCCCAGCTGGTACCACGCCTCGACGTCCTCTGGATAGGCGCCGATGATCTCCCGGTATCGCCGTTCCGCTTCGGCGCCGTCGCCTCGGCGCAGCGCCAGCGACGCCTCGAGCAGCCGCCGGTCGTGCCTCTGCAACCGCTCGCTGTGGCGCACCGCCTGGTCGGCCGCCTCGAAAACCACGTCGACCAAGCCCAGCCACTCCGCCGCCAGACTCATCCGGTACCAGGCCAGGGCGAACGACGTGTCGGCGGCGGTGGCCCGCCGGTACGCGTCCACCGCCGGGGCATAACCGCCGGCACGGAATTCGTGCTCTCCCTCCAGGTACGCCTTCAGCGCATCGATCGACGTCGTGGTTGCCGCCGCGATCTCGGTCAGTCGCGAATCCGTCTCTCCGGCAGCGCCCACCGTCAATTGGCGCGCCAGATCGTCCACCAGCTGGAACACGCCGCTCTCGTCCGGCGTCGTCGCCTCCGCCTCCACCTGTCTCGCTCCATCGGCATCGTACAGCGTGGCATCGACGCGGATCTTGCCACCGGCCTCGATGATGTTGCCCAACACGAACAGCCCGGCGCCGAAGCGGCCGGCCAGGCTGCGGCCGCTCTCCGGGTCCAGCCGGTCATCGCTCTGTCGCTGCATGTGACTGAGTAAGGCGTACGGATCGACGGAGCGTAGCTCACCCGCTCCGTCCAGCGCCTTGCTCAACAGATCGACCATGCCCTCCCCCAGATAGGCGAACTGGTCGTTCCCTCGGAAGGCGAAGGGCATGACGGCGACCGCCGTCGGCGACAGCTCTCGCTGGCGATCCTCGGGCCCCTCCGCAGACCGGAGCAGCAACCAGCCCGCGGCCACCAGACCCCACAAGGCGAAGACTGCGACACCGGCCTGTAGCGCGTTCCGCCACGTCAAGAGCCGCCGCAGCTGGCTGGGCTCGGTGGCGCCGCCGGCCTCGCTCCCGCCGGGCGTCTCGACAGGCAACAGGGTTGGATCGATCTGTCCGGATTGGTCCGGGGACTCCTGTACAAACGCGGTGGCCAGCACCAGCGGAAGGCCGATGATGAAGAGGACCAACGCCAGCGCCGGGAACCAGCTGGGCAGCTGCAACCCCTCGGTCAGAGCCTGGATGACTTCGTAGCCGATCCAGGCCCCGACGAGGTATATGGCCATCACCTGCCACAGCGAGCGACGGTGGATTTCCCGGACCAGTTTTCTGAGACTGTCCAAAGCCCATCCTCGTTGCGGAGGTTAGGCGAGGAAACGGCGAATCACTGGTCCAAGATGCCACGTGCCGGCTCGAGCAAGCAACCCGACAGTTATCGGGCAATCACGCGTTGGGCGACGGACTGGTTTGACGAGGACATCCCTACGACGCGGCGTTGAGCGGCAATACGGGTCGCGCCGGGGGACGTCACCACTAGCGCCGGCGGTAGATCAGCACGACGTCGGTCTTCCAAGTCGCTCCACCGTCCCGCGACACATACATCGCCTGTCTGACGCTTCCGTCGCTCTGTTCCGCGATCTCGTTCCGGATCTCGACGCGACCGCCTTCGGGGGTTGGACCATCGCCTGTCAGCACCATGGTTCCCGAGGTCGTGGTACCGCTCGCCTGAAGCCGCAGGCCCTGGTTGTCCATCGAATGCCGATACCAGAGGCCGGGTCGCGGGTCAAAGCCCATGAACGCGACACTCTCGTAACCTTTCCCGGTGGAGAATCGCTCCTCGATCAGACAGTTATTGAGGTCCTCACTGACCACGGCCGTACCGAGTCGCAGGCCGTTGTCGGCCTCGACCGTCCAGGTGCCGAGCCAGAAGTCGAGCTGGTCGAAGGCCGCGTCACTGCAGTAGCTGGACGGCGCCGGCGGGGCCGGGTCGACTTGATCGCGCCGCATGTAGCGACCGTCGAACGCCGTGACGGTGAAAGGCGGATCGACGTGCACGGCAATCTGCCAGAACTGACGAACCTCGGCCACGGACGTGGGAGTCCAGGTGATCTGGTCGGTAATCGGCACACCCGACAACGCCTGACGGTCTCCGCTCAACACCATCTCGCCGTTGAGCAGGCCACCCTCCAGGCGAAGGTGCTGTGCGAATATGTCCATCCAAGCTTGATACCATTTCCCAGTGCTGGCGTCATACATGTTGAGGCTGCGGCCGCGGCCGCCGTCAGCACTTGTCCAGTTCTCGGCTACGAGGCAACCGCCCAGCTCGCTGCGCACGATATTGGTACCAACCTGATTACCGGCCGGGTCTTCCACGGCCCACTCGCCTACCCAGAAATCGAAATCCCGGTAGGGCCCCGTTGCACACATCTCCCTCGGCGTGGCGCGGTGCAGGTAGCCGAGGCCGTACACGGCCAGGCGCGGACCGTCATCCACCCCCGATATCGCGGTTGGGCCACCGCTCTGTTGTTCGCAGGCCACTGACATCGTGACGCCAGCGGCGAGAATGAGCGTGGACCAGACTTGGGAACGCATGTGTCCTCCATCGTTCGGGTAAAGCAGTACACGACCGCCCGAGGATGATCGTTCTGACCGAGCCGTGCACTTGGAAATTCGTAGAGACGATAACGGACAGTTGGATACCATGGCGAAGGGTTTGCTGTGACTCGCGAGAGCGCACGACGAATCGGCATGTTGCCTGGACGAACTCATCGAGCCGATGGACCGCCGCAGTCGCTCGCCCACTCGATGCCCGCCGAGTGCCAACCAACCGGAAGCAGAGGCTGTCTAATCGAGCCGAGGACCCAGATCTTCTCGAATGAGGAGTGCCGATGCTGACGGAACTGACTCGGGACATCCGATACGGGACTCGTCGTTTGCTGTCCACGCCGCTGGTCACGGGGTCGGTGGTGGTGTCGCTGGCGCTGGCGATCGGCGCGAACTCGGCGATCTTCGGAGCGATCAATGCGCTGCTGTTGCGGCCGTTCCCGTTCGAGTCGCCCGATCGGCTGGTACGACTATACGGGACGCATGCGGAACGCGGTTGGCAGGATCTGTCGCTCTCCTATCCCAACTTCATGGACTTCCGGGACGAGAGTGGCACGCTCCAGGATGCGGCGGCGTACTATATCCGCGGCCATACGCTGACCGGGATCGATCGGCCCGAACGGGTGGCAGTCTTGGAGACGACCAGCAACCTCTTCGACGTACTGGGACTGGCTCCCGTCAGCGGTCGCGGGTTCCTACCCGGAGAGGACTCGCCAAACTCGGGCAGCCGCGTCGTTCTCCTCACCTACTCTGAGTGGCAACGCCGCTTCGGGGGCGACCCCGATGTTATCGGACGCGAGCTGCGCTTGGACGGGATGGCGCACACCGTCGTCGGGGTACTGCCGCGCGGGGTGACCTTCCCAACGGACGACATCGCGCTCTGGACGCCGCTCCGTCACAACGAGACGACCTGGAACCGGTACAGCGGCGGGCTGGCGGTCATCGCGCGGTTGGCGCTCGGTGTGAGTCAGGCGGAGGCGTCCGCCGAGGTCGCAACGATCGCCGCGCGCTTGGCCGAACAGTATCCGCGAGCTAACGCGGGAGTCAGCGCCCGACTGGTCGGGCTGGCCGAGGATCGTTACGGGCCCGACCTGAGGCTCACCATGTACGCCCTCATGGCCGCCGTCGCTTTCCTGCTGATCATCGCCTGCATCAACGTCGCCAACCTGCTGTTGGCCCGTGCGGCGGCCCGCCAGCGCGAGATTTCGGTACGCACGGCCCTCGGCGCGACCCACGGCCGCATCGCCCGGCTGCTGCTGACCGAGAGCATCGAGCTGGCGCTGGCCGGCGGCGCTCTGGGCATTATCGCCGCCGTGGTCGGGATGGCGCTCATCCGCGGCGGGGCGCCGGAGAACGTGCCGCGGATCGATCAGATCCGGCTCGACCCTGCCGTGATCGGGTTTACGACACTCGTAGCGCTGGGGACCGGGCTAGTCTTCGGGCTGGCGCCCGTTCTACAAGCGCCCCGTTCCGACATCTCCAGGTCCCTGCGCGACGGCGCCCGTGGTGGGACCGAGGGCGTCCGCGGGCGACGGACGCAGCGGGGTTTGGTGGTGGCGCAGGTGGCACTGGTTCTCGTGGTGCTGACGGGCGCGGGACTTATGACGAGGAGCCTGGTGGCACTGACCTCGGTGAATCCGGGATTCGAGTCGGAAGACCGATTCGCGCTGACCGTCTCGCTGACCCCGGAATATGACACGGGAGAGAAGGCCGCGGCGTATCGCGAGGCCGCATTGGAGCGGCTGCGGAGGCTGCCCGGCGTGATCTCCGCCGGCGCCGTGTTTGACCTGCCGCTCAACAGCAGCAACAACCTCTGGGACTTCTTGATCGAGGATCGACCCATCGAGGAGGCAGGCGAGCGGCTGATCACCGGTGCGAACGTTGCCAGTCCGGGCTATTTCCGGACTTTGGGCATCCCGCTGCTCGGCGGCCGAACCTTCGACGAGCGCGATCGGCCTGGGGCACCTCCGGTGGCCGTGGTGAGCGACGCCATGGCGCGGCGCTTTTGGCCGAACGAGGACGCGTTGGGGAAGCGGATCGCACTGCCAGGGGATAGGACCGCGGAGGGCCCCAACTGGCGGACCATCGTCGGCGTGGTAGACGACGTGCGGCACTCGGGCCTGCGAGCGGAGGGGCGGCCCGAAATGTATTTGCCTTTCGCCCAAGTAAGCTGGCCGCGGCGCATGACCTTCGTCGCCAGAGCCGCCGGCGATCCAAAGACCATCCTCCCGGCGGCGCGCCGCGCGGTCTGGGCTGTCGACGACGACCAGGCGGTGTACGGAGCGACCACGATGGAGAAGGTCGTGGTCGAGGCGCTGGGCACCTCTCGTTCCCTGGCCTGGCTGTTAGGGATCTTCGGAGGCGTCGCCCTCTTACTGGCATCGATTGGCGTGTTCGCCCTGGTCGCCAACTGGGTCGCACGGCGCAGGGCGGAATTGGGGATTCGAGCCGCGCTAGGCGCGGCCAACGACCGGCTGTTCGGAATGGTGCTCGCCCAGGGGCTGCGACCGGTGGCGCTCGGGGTCGTCCTCGGCACTGCGGCCGCGCTCTATGTGTCGCGGCTCATGGTGGATCTGCTATTCGAGGTGAAACCGCTCGACGCGGTCACCTTCATCCTGGCGCCCGTCCTGCTACTGGCCGTGTCGCTGATCGCCCTCTGGTGGCCTGCCCGGCGGGCGGCTCGACTGGATCCAGTGGAGGTATTGCGGGCCGAATGAGGGCTGGCGGCCAGGCGCTGTCGAAGAATTTCCATGCCTCTCCGGAAGCTTCTCGGCCCAGAAGCCTGGTGACCGAGGAGCGTGCCGCACCTGCCATCTGAGTAGCTTCTGGACGGCTGCCTCATCCACGGTACTTTATGTCAGACAATCGGCGGCCCGATTCGCAAGTTCTTGCGCAACCCACTAGAGAGGGCTGAAACGAAGGCGATCCGATTGCGGGCCAAACATGGGAGCCAAGGATGAATTCTCCACTTGCTCGTCATGGCCGTCGCCTGGTGCGGTGCGTCATGGTACTGACTTTGGGCTACTATGGTTGTGGAACGCAGAGAGAGCGGACAGACGACATGCAGACCAATGAACAGTCGCGGGCCACGGTGACGCGTGAGCCGTTTGGGCACCTATCCGATGGCACCGAGGTGGATGCGTTCACCTTCACCAACGGCAATGGAGTCGTGGTGCGCGCGATCACATATGGCGGCATCATCACATCGCTTCGCGTGCCCGACAGCTCCGGCCGGCTCGACGACGTCGTGCTGGGCTACGATAATCTCGCGGGCTATGTCGAGAACAACCCGTACTTCGGCGCGATCATCGGTCGCTACGGCAATCGCATCGCCGGCGGCCGCTTCACGCTGGACGGGAAGACCTACACACTCGCGACCAACAACGGACCCAACCATCTGCACGGCGGCGTCAAGGGATTCGACAAGGTCGTGTGGGACGCCGAGCCGTTCGAGAACGGCGACAGCGTGGGTGTGGTCTTCTCGTACACGAGCCCCGACGGGGAAGAGGGCTACCCGGGCAATCTCGACGTACGCGTAACGTACACGCTCACCGCCGATGATGAGCTGGTGTTCGACTACTACGCCGTCACCGACGAACCGACGCCGGTCAATCTCACCCAGCACAGTTACTTCAATCTAGCCGGCGACGGCAGCGGCGACATCCTGGATCATCAGCTGATGATCAATGCCGATTACTTCACACCCGTGGATTCCACTCTGATTCCAACCGGAGAAATCGAACCGGTCGCCGGAACGCCGTTCGACTTCCGCACGCCGACGGCGATCGGCGCCCGCATCGACCAGGACGACGACCAGCTCAGCAATGGCTTGGGGTACGATCACAACTTCGTCCTCGCTCGCGGAGATTCCGCCATGAAGCACGCGGCCCGTGTCTTCGAGCCGCAAACGGGCCGAGTGATGGACGTGTACACCACAGAGCCGGGGCTGCAGTTCTATTCGGGCAACTTCCTGGACGGCAGCATCACGGGCAAGGGCGGGCACGTGTACCGTTACCGCAACGGCTTCTGTCTCGAGACCCAGCACTTCCCCGATTCGCCCAACAAGCCCCAGTTCCCGTCGACCATCCTGCGACCTGGGAAAGAATACCGGTCCAGGACGAGCTACGTATTCAGCGTCAGCCCTTCACAATGAGCGTTTGATTCGAGGGTGAGCGGCAGCCTCGTGGTTGGACATCGAGTCTGAAGGCGAGCATAGATCAGGGTGCGACCACCCGTCAGGGAGGGGCCGGGGTTCCCCGGAGCGCAACTCGCGAGCAGGCAAGCAGGGTGCCACGTGCTCGTTC
>JASFLD010000172.1:0-8048 GCA_050118275.1 Gemmatimonadales bacterium | reverse complement strand
CGTCTCGTTACTTTGACGATTGACATGTCAGGCAACATACACAAAAAGAGTACCGCCGCCCACCTAACCGCGGCAAGCGGCCCTCAAAATCCGGGAAAACGCCCTAACTTAGAGAATTGCGAGGCAGGATGCCAGTTGCGACCGCGAAATGACGGCCGTTTCAAGACCGACCCGACCGGAAAAAAGCCGGCCCCCGATCGCTCGGGGGCCGTACTCGCGAAGGTTAGGCCGCAGGGCATTCAATGAAGCCCTCTTAGCAACCTTTGGTACCCTCCCCCCAACCTACCGCCTTCCCTCGCAGGCGTGACGTCGGTTGAAGAAGCCGGGCCCGCACATTCCCGTGTTGGCTCAAGAATGTGTCGCTGCAGCCTTCGCTTCGACTGTTCAATTCTAATAACAGCCTCGACACCCGTCAATTGAACAAAGACCGAATAAGAGCCCTAGTGCGACGTCAGTTTCATGACGATCATGATCAACGCACCCAAGAAGAACATGAACGTGTTCGCGGGACGTCCTTTCGCTTGTCCTTCAGGAAGCAGATCGGCGGCGCCAACATACAAGAACGAACCGCCGGCCAGCGCCAGCAAAACACCCAGCAGATCCCCCGAAACGTTTCGGAACGCGAAGTAGCTGACCACCACCGCCGCCGGCGTGACCAAACCAAGGCCAGTAGCGACCCAAACCGCCCGCTTGCCCGGTACGCCCGAGTGATACAGAGCGGACATGGCCGCCATCCCCACCGGCAGCTTGTGCACGACCACGAGAAGAACTGCGACCGAGCCCAAGAGAACCCCGGCCGCGAGTCCGGCACCGACGGCCAGGCCATCGGCGATCGAGTGAATCCCCAGTCCCAACACGACCATCACCCCGACGGGATGCGTCTCGTCGGCGTGGGCGTGCTCCTCATCTTCGATGGGGCTCTCCCCCCGCGCGTGGACGTGCGGGATGAAGTGCGCTTCCAGCAAATAGAACACCAGGAAACTCGCCAGTGTCCACGCCAGTGCCTCATCCACGTCGATCAATCCCGCCGAACCCGGTATCAGGTGCAACAGGGCACCGGCGACCAACAGCCCCGCCGCGAAAACGATCAGTTCCGCCGTATGGCGAATCGCCCACGGCTCGGACCAGCGGATCACCCATACACCCACCAGCATACCGACAGCCGTCAGCCCGGCGGCCAACAGGGCGGTCACCGGCGATGCGTGGGCCGCCGCTCCGGCCTGTGACAAGGCGCTGATGATGATCAAGGGTATCATGTCAGAGTCGCCACTATTCTGCTTCTCCGGGACCGCACGGACAATAGGGGACGTCCACACCGCAGGCACCGGCGGGCGCTTGACAGCGTGCCGCCACGCCAAGTAAGCTGCCAGTTGTAATGGTGATCACCGGTCACAAACCACGGCTCATCGCTTTCCTCGTGCTGGTCACACTGCCGGCTCTCGCGGCCGCACGACTGACCCTCGACGCGCGCACGGCGTTCCGCAATCAAGCCAACGTCGAGAGCGAGCACAATGGACGTCCGGGAGCGACCCACGATCACCGGCTCTGCGTCCTCCTGATCCACGCCCCCTGGTCGCCCGGCGAACCCGCAGCCGTCGCAACGGTCCCGTGCCAGTCGCAACACGATCCGCTCGGCCAGGCGCGCGGCCTTCCGGGTCACCATGCCATCCAACTCCAGCAGGCTCGCGCCCCCCCACGAATCGCCTGAGCGGCTCCAGTTCGATCGCCGCGCTACGAACTATCTCACATGTCCCGGCGGCGATCCGCCATCGCCGGGCTAGGATGACAGATCCTTCCCGGCCCATCAGATCTGGATTCGACGACGATGATGCGCCTGACAACGTGCTTGACCCTGTTGGCAGTTTCGCTTGCCGCCACCCCTGTGACACTCACGGCTCAAGAGTCGCGGGTAGACAGTCTCGAGGCACGGATCCGAGAGCTCGAGGCGCGCCTCGATAGCCTGCTCAATGAAATCGCCCGCGGTCGCGCCGACAGCGCCGCCAAGTCCGCCGCCGCCGAGCTGGAAGCGCTCCGTGCCGCCGCGCGCGCCGCCGCCGGCGAGCCCGAGCAAGACACGGCAGCAGCCAGCCGAACCAGCAATCTGAATATCCTCAACCCCGAGATTAGCGCGACCGGCGACGTACTCAGTCTCTACGTCGACCCTGCCGGCGAACCCGGGTACCTCACCGCCGTTCCGCGAGAGTTCGAGTTCTCCTTTGAAGCGGCACTAGATCCCTACACGCGTACCAAGATATTTGTCACACATGAGGAAGAGCTCGAGATCGCGGGGCTTGCCGAGGAGGATGAGGAAGGGGCTGCACATCCGGCAGTCGATATCGAGGAGGGGTACATCTACTGGATCGGCCTGCCTGGCTTCGGTCTGAAGGTCGGCAAGTTCAGGCAGCAGATCGGTCTCTACAATCGCTGGCATACGCACGCTCTCCCAGAGGTGGACCGCCCCTTGCCAACGGTCGCATTCCTCGGCCACGACGGCCTGATCCAGACCGGCCTCTCCGCTGCCTTGCCGACTCTCACACTGGGGATCAGCACCCAGACATTCACCATCGAACTCGCGCGCGCCAGTAACGACGCTCTGTTCGACGGTGGAAAGAAGCTAAGCTTTCTGGGCCACTTCAACAGCTTCTGGGACATCAGTGCCGCGAGCTACCTGCAGCTGGGCGCCGCCGTGGTCTACGGAGAGAACGATGACGCGGCACTGACGTCGCGGCTGTACCAGCTCGATTTCTCGTATCGCTGGCGGCCGCCGGGCAGAGCGCTCTATCGCGACTTCACCCTGAAGGGCGAGTGGTACTTCGCCGAAAAGGACTACGGAAACGAAAAGCCCAAGGGAGACGGAGGCTACCTCCAGGCCAACTACCGGTTGGATCGCCGCTGGGTACTGGGTGCCCGAGCCGACTACGTGGATTCCTACGGTGACGAACCCGAGATTCTTCAAATCGTCCCCACCGTTACCTGGTGGCAGAGCGAGTGGGTCCGCCTCAGATTGCAGTACAACTACGTCAAACCGAAAGACGGCAGCGCCGGCCACACGGTCATCGCCCAGGTCGTCTGGGCCGTCGGCCCGCACAAGCACGAGACGTACTGAATTGCCAACATCGAGTGAAGAATGTCGAATCTTCAAGAACAGCTCTCCAGCATTGGCTGATCGCAATTGGGTGTTCGATATCAAGGAGAACTCCATGCAGTACCGGCCGGTGAACCCGATAGTCACATACAAACTCGCCGTTTGGACGGTGGTCACCTCGCTGACCTGCGCGCCGCTCATGCCCGCGTCGCTACTCGCGCAGGATAGACTGCACGTCGTGACCACCTTGCCCACCTATGCCGCCATCGCCCGGGAGCTGACCGGTGACCTGGCACAGGTGGAAGCCATCGCACGCGGTGACGAGGACCCGCACTTCGTCAACCCGCGTCCCAGTTTCGCCGCCAAGGTCCAGAGCGCCGACGTCTTCGTCGCCACCGGCCTCGACCTCGAGCTCTGGGCGCCGGCGGTACTCAACCGCGCCAACAATCCCAAAGTCATCGAGGGCGGCCCAGGAAACGTCGTCGCCTACTCCGGCATCACTCTGCTCGACGTACCGCAGACGACGTCCCGCGCCAGCGGCGATGTGCATGCCTTCGGAAATCCCCACATCCATACGGATCCGATCAACGCGATTATCATCGCCAGGAACATCCTCAGAACACTGAGAACCGTCGACCCAGCCAATGCCGCGACTTATGCAGCGAACGCCGACGACTTCGAGGATCGTGTGCTGCGACGACTGTTCGGCGATCAACTCGTGGACATCCTCGGGAGCGACGCCCTGTTGCAGCTCGCTCGCGAGTACAAGTTCTGGGAATTCGCGCAAGCGCAGAGCTATCAGGGCAGGCCGCTCACCGACTACCTCGGAGGCTGGCTGGCCGAGGCGGCCCCGTTTCGCGATCGGCGCATGGCCTGCTACCACAAGAACTGGGCCTACTTCAGCGCACGGTTCCGAGTCGAATGCGCCATCTATGTCGAACCCCGACCGGGAATCCCGCCCACTCCGAGCCAGATAAGAAACGTCATCGAAGTGATGCGAGACGAGTCGATCCCCGTCATCTTCGCAGCCAACTACTTTAGCCATGCTCAAATCGAGCGTGTCGCGTCCCGCACCAACGCTAGAGCGGTCATCGCACCCGAACACGTTGCCGGAGTCGATGGTGTTGAGACATACTTCGACCTGGTCGATACCTGGGTGTCCAGTCTCGCCACGGCGTTTCTCGCGGTGGATAGACGACGCGACCACCCAGAATAGCGGCGGCCGATTCTCCGGCGCAGGAGGCACTCGCATAGATCGAAGAGAGGGCGGAGCTCGTTCGCACCGACCTCGAATCAGCGGCCGTGAAAACGGACCACGGACCCTAACAACGGACCACCGACAGGCACGACCATGCTCGAGTTGATGCTACCGGCTCTTGTCATCTCCCTCATTCTCGTGGGCATCCATGGCTATCTCGGCATTCACATCATCGCCCGCGGCGTCATCTTCGTCGACCTGGCACTCGCTCAGGTGGCGGCCATGGGTTGGGCAGCGGCCAGTCTGGGTCTGTCGGATGTGCTGGCCGACGTCGTCGGGATTCCGGCTCCGGAGGCCGGGTACGCCATTGGGCTGGCGGCCACTCTCATCGCGGCGGCCCTGTTCAGCGTCTCCCGTATCGAGCACGCCTACGTGCCTCAGGAGGCGATCATCGGGATCGTCTACGTCGTGGCCTCCGCCGGAACGATCCTACTGGCCGCACAAGCGCCGCGCGGCTCGGAGCACGTCGAGGAACTGCTATCGGGAAGCCTGCTGTGGGTCACCTGGCCCGAGATCATCAAGACCGGTGTCATCTACGTGCTGATCGGAGTGGCTCATTGGTTCCTACGCGACAGATTCTTCACCATCTCGCTCGACCCGGACCGGGCGGTCCAGAGCCGTTGGTCGATAGCCGGTTGGGATTTCCTCTTCTATGCGCTGTTCGGCGTCGTCGTCACATCATCCGTGGCGATAGCCGGCGTGCTCGTCGTCTTCAGTTTTCTGGTCATCCCCGCCGTCATCGCCTTCCTGTTCACCGTACGCAGAGGGCCCCTACTGGCGATCGCCTGGTCCACAGGAACGATTGCCACGCTGGTCGGTCTTTACACATCGTATCTGACCGATTTCCCGACCGGGCCGACCGTGGTTTGTTCCTTCGCGCTGGCCCTGCTGTTCGCCTTCGTGGCTCGTCGCTTCTGGCCGAGAACCCCTGCACTAGCCGACGCGACCGCGCCCAGCGGCAGCGTCTGAGCCTTCATTTCGGCCGCACCGCCCGACTCAGCCATGGGCTGGTGACATCGCAGTAACGCCACTCTCGGTCGGCTCCCCGGCTGATACCGATCCGGGTCGTCCGCACGATCCGATCGTCGGGCAGCCGCTCGCCCCAGCAGATCACCAACGGTGCATCGCTCAGTCGATGACGTTGCAGATTCGGACCTATCCCGAGAGCCTGCGTAAGCCTCCCCGGGCCAGACATCAGCTCTCGATCGTTCCGACCGGTTCGTCGCTCGCGCATGACCTCCAGGCCAGATACGGGCTCGGCGGCACGAATCAGTACGGCCGCGGGATAGCCCTCCGCGCCCACCACGGCGTTGAGGCACCAGTGAATTCCGAAATTGAGATGCACGTAGGCCGTACCCGCCGGACCGAACATGGGATCGTTTCGGGCCGTGCGACCGATGCTCCGCGCCGCGTGCGACGCCGGGTCGTGCGGCCCGGGGTAGGCTTCCGTTTCCACGATTCGGCCAACGCAGCGGCCGCCGCCAACGTCCGAGACCAGATAGGCACCCAGCAGCTCACGGGCGACCTTCTCCGCCGGCCCGTCGTAGAACTCGCGCGACAGCGGGATGTACTCGCCGCTCACTCCACTCCCGCGTTCAACTCTCGGCGCCGCTCCTCCAGAACGCGCTGCGCGCGATGATCCGGGAGTATCTCGCGCACCCGGTCCGGCTCCTCATCGAGCACCTGCAAGACCTCGGCACCGAAGGCTTCGACCAGCGACTCCGCCGTGCGACGTCCGACGCCTCGGTAACCCGTCAGGTGATCCACCAGCGCGGCATTCGGCCCTTCGCTCGCCGGCGGTGACGAACCGGCCGCCCCGCCCGAAGACTCGATCGCCGAGGAGCCGGATTCAGCTCCAGTGTCGTTCCAGGCTTCCGCCTCGCCGACCGTCGCGCCCCCGCGCGACGATTCCGCCGATTCCGTCAATTCGGCCTCGGCTGGCGGCGATACTTCCTCCCGAACCCCCTCAGCGGTCCTCGACGCTTCCACGCCCTCCGCCGTCCTCCGCTGCGCACCGGGCGCTTTCTGCCCCTCGAAGATCGGCGGTGGCGCCCCCGCGGGTCGATAGCGACCCAGGGTTCCCCAGCGCCCACGGATCGTTCCGCGCGGCGCGCCCGGCAACGGCGCCGACACAGGACCGCCGCTCTCCTCACCGGCGGCCTCGTGTTCGCCCTTCACCGGAGCCCGGGCCCCTTCCGCTGTCGGTTCCTCTGTTGTCTGGCGTTTGGCTGTCTCACGCTCCCGGGGACCCGCCGTCGTCCCAGCTTCGCCGCCAGCGGCACCGGCCTCGACACCTTCCTTGACGCTTGCCCTCCGGGATGCCTCCGCCTCCGCTGACGCCTCCACGGCAACTTCCCGTCGCGCGGCACGCTCCGAATCGCTCGGCTCACGTCGCTCTTCGCGCTGGCGGCCCTCTTCCCCCTGGCGGCTCTCCGCCCGCTGGCGGCTCTCCTCCCGCTGGCGGCCCTCCTCCCGCTGGCGGCCCTCCGCCTGCTGGCGGCCCTCCGCCCGCTGGCGGCCCTCTTCCCGCTGGCGGCCAGCGCCTCCTCTGCCACGCCCGCCCGCTCTACCGCCCCTCGATTCGCCGCGCGGACGGCGGCGCTCCTCGCGTCCCTCCGATTCGTCACGCCGCGATCGTCCGGCCGGAGGTGACTCGGTTGGCGGCCTGCTCGACTTCCTCTCTCCCGGGCCGCGGTCACCGCGCGTTTCCTTCGTCGGCTGCGGCTTCGCGGCCGGCGCCGCGCTCGCCTCCGCCGCGGCGTCTTTCGTCGTCTCCACTTCCGCCCCGGGGAGGCCACCTTCCTCTTCCTTCATTCGGCGCTCGCCGAAGAGGAAACGAGCCAACCGCTGCACCGTCCCCTCCGCCTGGCTCTTTTCGGGCGCGCCTTCCACATCGGGCTTGGCCGTTCCCCGCCTTCGCCTTCCCGTCGCTCCCGGCATTGCGACGTGAAAATTCCCCTGTGGACCGCGAGTCAACTCGATCGCTCCATCGTCCTCGGCGGCCTGCAGAAACTTGCTGAACTTGTTGAAACCCAGCTCGCCCTCATCGAACGCCGGATCCAGTTCGAGCATCTTCCGCTTGACATCGCTGTCCCGCACCGACGTGGTGTCACCATCCAACAGCTTCTCCAAGGAGCGCTTCAGAAGGTCCAGGCCCGCTTTTTTCGTCAGCTTCGGACGCGCTCGCCGGGTTTCGTCCTCTTCACCGGCCGCCGCAGCGGCCGGTCGCTCGCCCGAACGCCGCTCGCCTCGTCTGCGGCTCCGGCCTTCCCTGGGTCTCGGTTCCCTCTTCTCAGGCTTCTCGGCCTTCTCGCCGGCCTGCGGCTTCGCCGGCGCTACTCCGTATTGCCCGTTCTCCATCTTCTGGATCGACAGCAAACCCCGCGACGCAGCCTCTACAACGAACCGGTTGAATTTGTTGAAGCCCTGTTCCTTTTCGTTGAACGACGGGTCGATCTCGATCATCACCTGCTTCAACCGGTCGGAGCGCATCGTGTCGCCGCGCTGGACCATTCTGCCAACCGCCTTCTCCACCAGCACCCACGGATCGTGTACCTCCGCCGGCTGGTCACCCGTCTTGCTCAAGCCCGTCAGCGCCGAGTAGCTGTAGTACTCGTCACAGTTCTGAACCAGCAGATCCGAGCTCGATTCCTGAATCCCCACGCCGATGACGTACTTGCCGTATTCCTTCAGCTTCAAAACGAG
>JASFLD010000171.1:0-8055 GCA_050118275.1 Gemmatimonadales bacterium | reverse complement strand
CCGCTGCCAGGGTCGACGTCGTTCTTGCGCCGTTATCACACGCACCGAATATTCAAACCTTCCACTCCGGCTCATTGCACGTCAAAGTACTCACCCAGAGCTCGAGTGGACGGCCAAACCGATTGTCGTGTTGCGTGAGTTCCCCTCTAGAGGGTGCGGTGGTCGGGGGGGATCGAGCGTGGGAGCTTCGTTCCCCACGAGGGCGACATAGCTGCCTGGCAACCGAGTCTGGGCGAGTGCCGTCCACGTAACAAAAGGGATCGATCCAGCTGAACGCGGGATGGAGTCGAGATGAGCACAGCCAATCCGAGGATCGCGAGCCCGCGTCGGCGGTTGTTCGTCATCGTGAGCGCGATTCTCGTCTCGTTGCTGCCATCGGCGTCTCAGCTGTTGGCCCAGGCTGGGACGAGCGATGCCCTGCCGGACGTAGAAATCGACCTGGAGGGCCGGGTCATCAAGCAAACCCTCCCCTTCGATGTGCCATTTCTCATTCATGCCACGATTCCGCAGGGCACGCAGAAGGTTCGGGTTCAATACGCTGTCAGCAAGACGCCGATCAGGGTCGAGAAGGACACGGCGTCGGGACGCTACATCCTGCCGGACGAGCTGGCCTGGCGGCCGGCGGACCCTCTGACCTGGTTCGCGGTCCCCGGTATCGATGCCACGCCGGCGACCTTTCGGGTCGCCATGCCGCCAATCGACGCCCAGCGGCACGTCGTCTTCAAGATCCTGGTCACGTCCGTGGTCGGCGAGGAGCGCGCGATCGACTTCAGAGAAGCTGTGCGCGATACGCTCGACGCACAGCTCAGACCCATAGCCAGCACGAACTTGTCCGCGGCCCAGACGCCCGTGCTTCGCCGCTCGTTGGTCGCCAGCCTCCACACCGTGACGGCCGCCGACACGGTCATCGCCGAGGGCACGATCTTCGACCTGAATGAGCCGATGAGTGAAGTCCGGCTCGACTTCGTAACCGCCGTCAACGATGTACTGACCCCGCAGGTCCAGCGGATGGTCTCGCTCGGGGACTACGCGACGAATCAGCTTCGACTCAAGGCCAACCTCGATCGAATCCGCAGCGATCCGGCCCTTACAGCGCTAGTCGAAAGGGGAGAGTCAGCTGCGGCTACCAACACCTCAGTCGCGGTCTTCATGAGACGCTATGGCGATGCGGTGCGTTTGGTGAAGCTCGATGAGAGGAGGGCCGCCAGCTGGTCTTTGGGCTACGACCCAGCGCTGTACGCATCGCCACCGGCTTTGGATACCATCTGGAATGCGCGAGAAGCCGGTGAAGTCGTGTCCACCTACGAACGGCTTGGAGGCAATCTCGCCCAGCTGCGGGAGTGGCTCGCGATGGTGTTGGAAGAGGCGGGACGAAATACTCTGTTCGAGCAGCTCGTCGAGGGCGACAGACCTGCGTCCATCGATGTGACCGCCCTGAGGGACTTGGCAAGCGACAACGGAGCCATCGCGCTGGCCGAAGATGATGTGTTTGCGCTCGTCGACAATACCAAGGCGATTCAGAATGCGCTGCTCGAGCGTGGGACGGCGCTCGATCGGTTGGCGGACGCCGTGAAGCGGGCCGCGGAGTCGGTCGTCATCGTCACCGGCGCGACCACAGGCAACTACAGCACCTTCAAGAACTACTACGTCAGCGTCGACGCCGGGCTGGTCTACCCGTTCGAGATCGACAATGTGCTTCCGTATATAGGAGTGAACCTCTACCTGCGGCCGGTCAACAAGGATGCGCCGTTGAACGGCTTGGCCAGGAGGTTTGCCATCACCATCGGCATCACCGTCAGCAGTGTGAGCGATGGTCGTTCCGAGACTCGTGACGATCTGTTTGGCAGCCAGGCCCTCCTGCTCGGTGCTGGCTTGCGTCTATTGCCGTCAGTCCGGGCGGGTGCGGGGGCGCTGCTGTTCCGCAAGCTGGACCCCAATCCGCTCATCACTCGGAAATCGCTGGCAAGCGTACCCTACGTTTCGTTGTCGCTGGATTGGGATATCGCAAAGACTCTCAGGGTCGTGACCGGGAATCCCCCTTGAACCGAGTAAGTGACCATGGCTATCAGAGTGGTTTCGAGTCCCCGCTTGGCCTGCTCGCCGAGTCCGACTCAAATACCCATACGGCTCGACGTCCGGCAAACACTCGAGAGCAATCGGACCTCCGAGTCCGTCACGTTCGTGTATACGCTCGATGAGGCGCACGATGTGTGGTTCGAGACCGCTTCCGGGCTATCCAAGAAGAGTGTACGGGATGGCAAGGTCGGCAGAACGGAACAATCGATACACCATCGTGTCAAGTTGCGCCAGGGGCCTGGCAGCGGTCCGATGGATTCCGTGCAGATAACTCAGACCATCATCGGCGCGGCCGGCAGAGAGACGCACAACGTGTGCAGCGTGATCATCTCTTCGTATCAATAGGCGAAGGAGCGCAAACATGTCCCACCGGAGACTCTTCTGCTGTCTTCTCATGACGGCACTCCCGCTTCTGAGTTGCAACTACGACCAGGACGATTACCTGATCGGGCCGGAGACGGTAGACGATTGGCTGACGTTCGAGAGTGTCACGGGAGATTCTACGCTGCCGGCCGACGGCCTGGCCATTCTCGAACTGGTCGCGACGATCGATCCTGGCTCTGACGCTGATCGGAGGACGATCGTCTTCGGCACCTCAGCGGGTACGTTGATCGGTGGTACTTCGGTGAGTGGAATGAAGGAAATCGTGGCCACCGCTGAAGGTAAGGCTTTCATCCGGTTACAGAGCTCCATCAAGGAAGAGACGGCTGTCGTTAGAGCGAACTCGAAAAGCGTACCGTCGCTGAACCGGGAACTGATGATCCGATTCGTGCGGCCGCTGCCGTAGCGATGCTGGCATGACGTCGCTGTGAAAACCCGGGCCGTTGCGCCCTCGATCGTGGCGCTACTGATGCCAACCCCGCTGGCGTGGCGACGCCGTGCGGTGCGCGGCTTGGGGATTCGCATTGATCCCGAGCTCTCGAGCCGTCTCCGCTACCCCATGAAGGGACGTGGTTCCGCTGTGTTGATGGGTGCTGTGAGCTCACTGTGAAAGAACAGCCACCGCCGGCTTTGATTGGGTGAGGGCGCCGGATTCCGGCTCTCCCACCCCATCGACACGGTGAGTTCCCGGAGAAGAACTCACGCGTCGGGACTGGACGGCGAAGTTGCGGGCGGAGTAGGCGGCGCCTTCGCGGCTGGTCGGTCCAGCGGTCGTTCGTATCAAGGTCCTCGTGATGCTCGGCTGACATCACCTCTCGTATCGTCTGCGTTGATCGTGATCTGCGTGGATGGCGCACTCGTGCGAAGGTCGAAGTCGCTAGCTGCTCTCCCTTCCACCGAGCAGACTAGCTTCCAGCGATCCAGAGGGGAGTAGCCTCCAGTTCTTTTCTATAGAATACAATCGCCGCCATCCGCCAAGTCATTAACTCCAATCAGAAAGGTGTGAGATGAAGAGATCGCTAGAGTGGCTGACATTCGTGTTGGTACTGTTCCTCGCCGCACCGGCCAGTGCCCAGGACAAAGCCGGCAAATTCGGTATCGGCGTTAGCCTCGAACCTTCGGCCCTGGTGGCGGAGGACTTCGATGCTTTCTTCCTGCCCTTCGGGTTCGGTGACATCTACTTTCCCATCAACGCCGGTGAGCAGATCAAGATCGAGCCGCAGCTCGGGTTGTTCCGCTTTTCCAGTGAGGCCACCGCTGACGGATTCTCATCCAAGCAGACCATCACGATATGGAGGTTGGGAGCCGGAATCTTCTATCGGTTGCCGGCCAGCGAATCGTTGACGGCCTACGTCGGGCCACGCTTCGTCTTTCTGTTCAGTTCCGAGTCGGATGAATTCGATGGAAGTGCGGACGACTCGAGCGCGACCGACATCTCGATCGGCGCCGCCCTCGGAGGAGAGTATTTCTTCTCGTCTCACTTCAGCATCGGCGGCGAGTTCCAGCTCAACTACGTGAGCTTGGGGGATCCGGACGGCAACGATACGGTCGATCAGAGCAGAAGCATCATCTCGAACAACGGTCTGATTCTGCTTCGCTGGTATTTCTAGCGGGCTGGCCGGCTAGGGCTCGTAGCGTTCGACCCCCGGTGCCGGCTTCCACGGAGAATCAGGCTCGAAGTAGTTCCAAAGCGTCGCCGATAGATTGCGTAGCAGCTCGAACCCCTCGTTATCGCGGCTCCAGCTGGTGTCTTCTTGGTCCTTGGTGATGACGCAGAAGACGTAGTCGCCGGAGGGCGCGTTCACCAGCACGACCTCGGAGCGCGATTGGCTGACCGCGCCCTGCTTGGACGCCGCCTGCACCCAGGGCGGGATCTGCGCGAGCGCCGTCCCGGTCCAGTAGATCCGCGTCAGGTGCCGGTACATCGCCTCGCTCGCCGCCGGGCTCACGGCCCGACCCTCGCGGATCATGACGAGCAGCTCCGCCATCTCGCGGGGCGTCGTCTGGCCCCAGCCGTAGATCTCCCGGTCGTCCTCGCGGCCCGGCGTGCGCGAGTTGACCCGCGTCCGCGTGAAGTCGTTCGCCTCTAACCACTGATTGATGTGCGTGCCGGTGCCCGCCAGGTGCTGCGCCCAGAGCGCGGCGGTGTTGTCGCTGGTGGTGATCATCAGCAGGAGCACTTGGGCCAGCGGGATCGTGGCGCTGTCGGCGAACGAGCCGAGGATGTCCTCACCCGGGTAGAGCAGCGAGTCGGTGTAAGTGAGCTTCTGAAAGAAATCGAGCTCGTCTCGTTCGATGCGGTCGAAGACCGCGGCGAGGATCGCGACCTTGATCATGCTGGCGGTGGGGAAGAGCTCGTCGGCGTTGATCTCGGCTGTGCGGCCGGAAGGCAGGTGACGAACGTAGACGCCGACACGACCGTGAAAGCCGGCCACCAGCGAGTCCAGCTTCGCCTGCAGGATCGTGTCGGGCGCCGTCGGTACGTCCCGTTGCGCCGTCGCCGGGGCGGGAAGGGCAAGCGCCAACAGAGCGAGCGCAAGCCAGATGAGGCTTCGCGACCGATTCATTCCCACACCCTCAGGGTCAGGTAGGACGGACGTTCGGGAGAGTGGTAGACTCGCTGCAGGGTGCTCCGGAAGTCCGCGGCCTGCGCTTGGAAGACGTCGGTGAAGACCCCGGGATTACGGTCGATCATCGGGAACCAGGAGCTCTGGACCTGCACCATGATCCGGTGCCCTTTCCTGAACGTGTGGAACGCGTCCTGAAGCGTGAAGTGGATGGCTGTCGGCGTATTCGGCTCGAACGGTTCGGGATCGGACAGACTGTCGCGGAACTTCCCGCGCAGCACGTCTCCGCGGACGAGCATCTGGTAGCCGCCCAGTTTCACGCCGCCGCCCGGCCTGAACCAGCCGGCGTCGCGCTGCAGGCCCAGGGTGTCCGGGAACACGTCGATCAGCTTGACGACCCAGTCGGCATCGGTGCCGGAGGTCGAGACGACGAAGTTGACGTCGATCGGGCCGGCGATGGTCACGTCGTCGTCCAGAACCTCGCTCTCATAGACCAGCACATCAGGGCGCCGAGCCGCGAAGCGCTGGTCTTCCAGCATGAAGGCCGGGTTGTACCAGTGGGTGATCTCGTTGGTGTACGGCACCGGCTTGGCCGGATCGTTCACGTACTCATCGTAGTCGTTCGCGCCGGCGCCGGGCCGATCGAAGGAGAGCGCGCCCTCCGCCTGAAGGTACAGCTCCGCCCCGCGGACGTTCTTCGGTGGCCAGGCGTCGAGTCGGCGCCAGACGTTGGCGCCGGTGTTGAACACGAACGCCTCCGGCAGTTTCAGCTTGCCTTCACCTTTCAGGTAGTAGTCGAAGAAAGGCGTCTCGATGCTGTCGGTGTAGAACCGCGCGGTTGCCGAGCCCCAGCCGATCGGGCCCAACGAGTCGGCGCTCTCGTGGTTCCACTGGCCGTGATACCAGGGGCCCATGACGAGCATGTTCACGGCGCCGGGCGAACCCGTCTCGTTCGCCCGGTAGGTGTTGAGCGCCCCGTACAGGTTCTCGGTGTCGAACCAGCCACCGACGACGAGGGTCGCCGGCCGTAGGTTCTTCAAGTGGGGGTGGATGCTGCGAGCCGCCCAGAAGTCGTTCCAGCGGGCGTTGGCTGTGAGCGTATCCCAGAAGGCGACGCGATGGTGGAGATACTTCGTGTTGAGATTCGAGAGTGGCCCGACCTCGAGGAAGAACTCGTACTCGTCGGGGGTGCCCTGATCGAAGAAGGTATCGGGCTCGCTCTTGGGCTGGGGTCGCGGCCACCCGAACCAGCTATAGAAGTCGAAGGCATGCGGCAACAGGAAGGCGCCGTTATGGTAGAAGTCGTCACCGCCCATCCACTTGGAGACGGGGGCCTGCGGGGACGTCGCCTCTACCGCCGGATGGGCGTCGATCGTTCCCATCCAGGTGTAGAAACCGGGGTAGGAGATCCCGCTGATACCGACCCGTCCATTGTCCTCCTCGAGGTTGTTGACCAGCCAGTCGACGGTGTCGTAGGTGTCCGTGGTCTCGTCGATGTCCCGGTCGCTACGCTTGATCGGTTTGTACGGCCGCACGTTGACGAAATCGCCCTCGGACATGTAGCGGCCGCGCACGTCCTGACACACCAGGATGTAACCTTCCCTGAGCTTGGCCGCGGGCTGGTTGCCGACGGAGTCGGGATAGGCGTCCTCGCCGTAGGGGCGGCAGGAGTACGGCGTGCGGTTGAGCATGATCGGATAGCGCTGCGTGGTGTCCCGCGGGACGAGAATCGATGTGAACAGGCGGACCCCATCCCGCATCGGGATCATCACTTCCCGCTTCGTGTAGCTGGGCTCGATATCGACGGCCTGCTGCGCCGGCGCGAGCGGCGCGGCGAGAAGGAGGAGCACTGCGAGACCGATCAACTGGCGGATCATGTTGTCTCTCCGATGTGGATGTCGGCTTAGGGGGGCGTCGCTGGCAGCAAATTGGGGCAGGGATGCCCAGGCGCACCAGGGTCCTGGGGATGGCGGTGGATCTGTCGTGCTGCGATCCGTTGACAGCAAGACGGTAGACTGGAGGGCCCGATTGGAGAGAGATGTATTGACATTGCGGTGTTGTTTCGACATCAAAATGTCATGAAGAAGAGACTGCAAATTCCGCTCGATCCGGAGGACTACAGGGCGCTGCGGAGCTGGGCTTCGGCCTACGGGGTCTCGATGAGCGCCGCCGTTCGCATGCTGGTGCGTGAGCGCTTGCGGAACGATGTGGCGCAGGTGGAAGCGGCAGAACGTTTTCGGGCTGCGGCTGGATTCCTCACTGAACCGGACGGGGCTGCCGACGTGAGCTCGGAACACGACCGGATTCTCTACGGCGGTGACGAGTGAAGCCCTTCTACATAGACACGTCCGCTTTCTACGCTTATCTGGTCCAGAACGACCGCTACCACCAACCGGTTGCCACTTGCCTCATTTCGGCGGTCTCGGAAGGACGAGCGCTGTTCTCTTCGTCCCTCGTGCTGGGCGAGATTCTGGGACTGCTGGAGTTCAGGCAAGGGCTGGAGGCGGCGTCGCGCTTCATGACGGATGTGTTTCCGCTCGTCCTTTGGCCCTGGGTCGACGCTCCGCTGTTCGATTCGCTCTGGTGCCTGGTCAGGGAGAAACAGCGCCGCAGGCTGAGGTTGGTGGATGCGAGGGCCGTGGTCTGCATCCGGGAACGGCCGGGCAGCGTGTGCGTGGCCGTTGACGACGACCTTCGGCGCTTCGAGTTTGACGTGCTTCCTTAGCGACTGGCCTCAACCAGGGACTGCTGCCTCAACCAGGATAGGACGATCTCTGTGAAGACTCTTGGAGACTCGGGTCTTTATATCACGTCGATCGGGCTCGGCACCTGGGCCATCGGCGGCGAGGGGGCCTTCGGCTGGGGTCCGCAGGATGACGCCGAATCGATCGGCGCCATTCGGCGCAGCGTGGAGCTGGGCATCAACTGGATCGACACTGCCCCCGTCTACGGGCTGGGCCACTCGGAGAAGATCGTCGCCCGGGCCTTGAACGACATCGGTGAAGAAGAGAATCAGCCGCTTGTGTTCACG
>JASFLD010000170.1:0-8116 GCA_050118275.1 Gemmatimonadales bacterium | reverse complement strand
GTTTCCGCTTCCTGATTCAGGAAGCGGAGGGCGTGCAAATCCGTGCCGATTTCGCTTGGGGCTTCGACGTCGAGTCGAGCGGCTTCTACATCAACATCGGCGAGGCGTTCTAGCACGCGTCGCCGTTGCTCCCATCGGCTGACGGAGAGTCCGTGGTGACCGCGTCTGGGCGATGGCGTTGCGGCATTTGGTTGCCGACATCACTCGGCGGCGAGCGTCTGTAGCGGATCGACCCGCGTCGCTCTTATCGCTGGAATCACCGTGACGGCCGTCGCCGTCGCTGCCAGCAGGACCGTCACGACGGCGTAGGTAACTGGGTCGGTCGGTTCTGTCTCGAACAGCACGCTCGTCATGAGACGTGTGAGTGCAACGGCGCTGGCCAGGCCGATCGTCAGCCCCAGCAGCGTGCGCGACAGGCTGTGATGCAATACCTGTCTTACGATCTGCTGTGGCTGGGCGCCGAGAGCCAGCCTTACGCCGATCTCCCGGTAACGTTGTGACACCTGGTACATCATCACGGCGTAGACACCCAGTGCAGCCAGCGTCAGCCCCAGTGCGGCGAAGATCGCGAACAAGCGCGACAGAAAAAGCTGACCACCGGTGGCCGCGGAAGCGAGTTGGGCCAAGGGCTGGATCGCGGGGATGGGGATGTCGGGTCCGACGCTGCGGATCGCGCGGCGGATCGCACCGGTGAACAGGCTCGGATCGCTGGCGGTCCGCAGGATGACGGTCATCGTGCTCCAGGTCGCCCAGTTGTAGTGCAGATAGAGCGTTGGATCAGGGCGCTCGGCGAGCCGTCGGTCCAGAACGTCACCGACGACGCCCACGACTTCGAGACGAGACCCCTCGACCGTTCGCCAGATTATGCGCTTGCCGATGGGATCTTGGCCGGGCCAGAGACGGTCAGCCAGCGATTGGCTGACCACGGTATGCGTGAACGTGCTATCACCGTCGTTCAGCACACGGCCACGTAACAGTGGAATCCGCATGGCGTTGAAGAAACCGGTGGTCACAGTGCGCCACTCGATGGGCAGGAACTCCTCTGGACTCTGAGGTCGCCAATCGGCGGCGGCTACACGGTTTGACGTACTGCCGCCCTCGAAGGGATCGAGGAAGGTGGATCCAACGCCAAGCACGCCGGGCATGTCGCGCAACCGCTGTTCGACCGTTCGGAAGAATGCCTGCCGTTCGTGTGCGGAATCCGATGGGATCTGTAATCGGATGGCGATCAGGTTCTCGGCGTCGTAGCCCAGGTCCACCGTCTGCATACGCATAAAACTGCGCGTCATTAGGCCGGCGCCGACCAGCAGCACGACGGCGAGCGCCAGTTGGCCGACCACGAGAGCGTCGCGCAGGCGGTTGTTCGCGGTTACGCTCCTCGACTCCTCCTTCAAAGCGGTGTGAAGATCACCGCCCGAGGCGTGCAGGGCGGGCGTCAACCCGAAGAGGATGCTGGTGACGACCGTGGCGGCCAAAGCGAACAACAGCACGCGACCGTCGATACTCACCTCGCCCAGACGGGGGAGATCGGCGGGTCCGAAAGCCTGGACGAGAGGAAGTGCCCAGGCGGTGAGTAGCACCCCGACGCCCGCGCCGATTGCCGCCAGGATGGTGGACTCCGTCATGAGTTGCCAGACAATGCGCGTCCGGCCACCGCCGAGGGCGGAGCGAACGGCTATCTCACGGCGCCGCGCCAGGCCGCGCGCCATCTGGAGGTTCGCCACATTGGCGCAGGCTAACAGCAGCAGAAACACGACGGCACCGAGGAGGATGAAGACGGCGCGCCGTGCGTCGCGGCCGATTAAGAACTGGTCGTACGGTGCCAAGGAGACGCCCCAACCTTGATTCGAGCTGGGATAGGCCTCGCCGATCTGCTGAGCGATGACGGCCATATCGGCGCGGGCGGCTTCGGGCGAGACGCCGGGCGCCAGCCTTCCGACCGCGGTAATGTAATGGTTGGCGCGGTGTGCCTTAGGGTCTGCGGCGAGTGGCACGATCACATCCCGGTCACCGAACGGGAAGGCGGGAAGCGGCACGACCCCGGCGACGATATGCGGAGTACCACCAAGCGTCAGGCCTCGTCCAATGATGTCTGGATCGCTACCGAAGCGTCGCTCCCAGTATCTCTGCGAGAGCAGGACTACGCGGCTCTCCGCAGCAGGCCGGTCCTCTTCGGGCAGGATCCCGCGACCGAGTGCTGGGGTGATGCCGAGAACCTGGAGCAACGAGTGGGATGCGGCCAGAGCATTGACCCTCTCCGGCTCGCCTTGTCCTGTCAGGTTGAGAGTCGGCCGGTCGTAGCCGGCTAGCTCCTCGAAGCTGCGGTTCATGGCTCGCCAGTCGAGGAGCGTCGGCTCGGACGTCGAGTAGAGGCCGCCCTGCGGCGTCAGCTCCGCGACGCGCACCAGCCGCTCGGGTTCGGGCAAGTCGAGCGGCCGTAATGCCACGGCGTTCGCCACGCTGAAAATAGTGGTGGTGCTGCCGATACCCAGTGCCAGAAACGATATGGCGACGAGTGAGAAACCGGGGCTCTTCCAGATCCGCCGGACGGCGAACGAGAGACTGTTTCCAAACGCTGCGACCATCACCCACATCGTGGCCTCCCGTCATCTGCACCGCGTGGCAGTCCGCAATCGTGCAGCTGGCTTGAAGTACGGGGCTGACGAGTCCGTGAGTGCAGTGGGCAAGATACAGACCAGAGGAAGATGGCTTATAATGTGGCCTATGGTAAGGAGCTTGAGCGTCGAGTGACCGGTTCCGGTTAGGGAGTGTCCGTAGCCGGACGTCAGGGTTTGGAGTGTCGGAGGCCCGAGAAGATGGGCGCGAGATGGACCGTGAGTGATCGAAACCCAGTGCCAGACGATGAGATCTTCTTCCAAGCCAGCCGGTCTGGCGGCCCCGGCGGTCAGCACGCGAATCGCCGGGCGACGCGGGTGGAGGCCTGTTGGAATGTGCGGGAGAGTTCTGCCCTGAGCGATGAGGATCGGGAGCGGATTCTAGCGAAACTGTCCTCGCGGATCGGCAAAGATGGCGTCTTGCGAGTCGTCGCTGAGGACGAGCGGAGCCAGCATCGTAATAAAGAGCTGGCAAAGCAGCGGCTGCGCGAGCTGGTCGCCCGCGCACTCCACGTTCCAAAACGCCGAAAGAAGACTCGTCCCCCTAGGGCGGCGGCGGAGAAGCGGCTGAAGGAAAAGAGCCGGCGGAAACGGGTGAAGGAGCTGAGGAAGTCGCCGGCGCCGGAGGAGTAGCACTCAGCCGATCATCACAGGACGTTGACGGAGGGCGCCCAGCCCTTCCGCCACTTGCGGACGCGCGGCTTCGCGTCATCGAAGTACGCGAGGAAGACCGAAAGATGGGGCGCAGGACTGTTGCCCCGGTCGGCGGCACCGGCCATGCCGTCCTGCGCCAATACGGTCCTCGAAACTTAGAGGATCGGTAGACTCGTAGTTGTGCTAGACCGTTGTACTCTTTTCGTGCCAGCGCATAATGCCAACAGCACGGCCCGGATCTCACATGGACAGAATCTGGCAAGACATCAAGTACGGACTTAGGACGTTGCGGCGCAGCAAGAGCCTGGTCGTCATCGCGGTACTCTCGTTGGGGATCGGCATCGGTGCTAACGCCGCCATCTTCAGCGCTGTGGACGTGTTCATGCTGCGTCCATTGCCGTACCCGGACTCGGACCAGCTCTACAGGGTCTACACCACGAATCACGAGCGCGGCTGGGACTATGTGTCATACTCCGTGCCGGATTTCCTAGATCTGCGCGAACGAGCTCAGACGATGGAAGTGGCCGCCTACACAGGTGATAGTTTCAATCTGTCGGGTGGCGACCGACCCGAACGGCTTACCGGCGGGCGGGTAACGTCTGACTTCTTCAGGGTGCTGGGCGTGCAGCCAGTTATGGGCCGGGCGTTCACACTGAAGGAAGAGCGCGGAGGTCCCGGCGACGTCGCGATAATCAGCCATGAACTGTGGCTGAGGCGATTCGGCGGCGATCAAAACGTGTTGGGCAGCACGGTACTGCTGGATGGACGCGTCCACACCATCGTCGGCGTGATGCCGCCGAAGTTTTGGTTTGCTTCTCCCGGGCTCGAGATTTGGACACCATTGACGTTCACGGGCGAGGAATCTCGCAACGGTCACTGGCTCGCCGTCTTGGGGCGTGTGCGCGACGGTGATACGGCGCAGCAGGCTCAACAGGAAGTGCAGCTCATCGCGGAACAGCTCGCCGCAGACTTCCCCGACACCAACAAGAACCAGGGCGCCGTTCTGCAGACACTGCACGAGAATGTCTTTGGCGAGGGGTTCGAAATGGGGAGTCTGATCTCGACGGTGGCAGTGTTGTTCGTACTGCTCATCGCCTGCGCCAACGTCGCGAACCTGCTGCTGACACACGCCGCCGGGCGCGATCGCGAGGTCGCGGTGCGCGGAGCGCTCGGGGCAGGGCGCAGTCGCATCGTGCGCCAGTTCCTCACCGAAGCCGCGATTATCTCGCTGCTGGGCGGGGTATTGGGGCTCGGGTTGGCGGTTGCCGGGATTCGCGGACTCGTTGCGGTGATGCCTCCCTGGTTTCCCCGCGTGGACGAGATCGGGCTCAACCCGCGCGTGCTGCTGTTCACCGCCGGCATCGCTGTGCTGACGAGCGTCCTCATCGGTCTCGCGCCGGCGCTGCAGGGCGCCAAACTGAACATGATCGACACGCTGAAGGAGGGAGGGCGTGGCGGCACGGCGGCGAAGAGCCTGCGACTGAGGAAGGCATTGGTGGTGGGCGAGGTGTCGCTGGCGCTCGTATTGCTGGTCTCGTCGGCCCTGCTGGTTCAGGCATTTGTGCGGATTCGTCTGGCCGACCTCGGCTTCGATTCCTCGGATGTGCTGACGCTGCGGCTGACCCTGCCGGAGGCGGACTATCCCGATACTGTGGCCGTTGCGTCTTTCAACACCCGGTTGTCTGAAGCGATCCGCTCGATCCCTGGCGTGGAGGGGGTGGGTGCTGCCTCGAACCTCCCGCTGCGCGGGGCTAGCGGGACTTACTATTGGCTTCCCGGCGAGACGATCGAGGACGATTCGCAGCGTAAGGTCACTAACTACATCAGCGTGCTACCCGGATACTTCGCCGCGCTAGACATCCCGCTGATCCGTGGCCGTGGTCTCGAGGAGAGCGATCGCGCCGGCATGCGCCGCGTCATCGTCATCAACGAGACTATGGCCCAGCTGCACTGGCCGGACGGCGATCCCATCGGGCAGCGGGTCGAGTTCTACTCCGGTCCGCGCGAGATCGTGGGAATCGTAGCCGACACCAAGGACCTGGGGGCCGACAACCCGGTTCGGCCGATGGTCTATTTCGCCGCGCAGCAGGGCATGTCGCGCAGTCTCGGCTGGGTCATCGAGACCGCGGTGCCACCCGAGAGCATCGTCGAGTCGGTGCGGGCCGAGATCCGCGCCATCGACCCGAATATCCCGCCGTTCGGCGTCCAGACCATGGAGGCGATGATAGACGAGAGTCTAGGCGGCGACACGATCATGGCGAAGATCATGGCCGTTGTGGCGCTTATCGCGCTGGTCCTGGCATTGGCCGGCGTGTACGGAGTGATGGGTTACACCGTCTCGCAGCGAACCCAGGAATTAGGCATCCGCATGGCGTTGGGCGCGCGGGGCCGCGACGTCTTGTCCATGGTCGTCCGACAGGGTGCACTGCTCGCCGTGATCGGGGTGGTGATCGGTATTGGCGTGGCGCTGGGTGTGACGCGCAGCCTGTCATTCTTCCTGTTCGGTGTCAGTCCCTTCGATCCGCTCACGTTCGGAGCCGTGGCGCTCGTACTGTTGGCTGCTGGCTTGGTGGCAACCTACTTCCCGGCACGGCGCGCGACGAAAGTAGATCCGATGATCGCTTTGCGGGCGGAGTGACGGCAGGGGGGCGCCGCGATTCGTGTCGAATCGGGCGTACCGGTGTTCGCTTCTGGGACTGGGGATGCCATGCCCGGGCAGCCGCCGAGGGGGGACGAAGAGTTGAGAGCCAAGCGGATTGGCGGCCCAATAGGCTAGTCGTCCTTCCCGGCTGGCACGCTTTTTCCCCAACGTATCTGCTGTAGTCGACACCTTTCGGCTCGTTGTGGCCGGTTGGACCGCTGCGAATGGAGTACCCACACGGTGAGGACCGAGTAGCGTGCGCTCCTTTAGTGAAGAGTTGCGCCACGCCGTCCGGCGTCTGGTCAGGGACCGCGGTTTCACCCTAACGGTCTTGCTGACACTGGCCGTCGGGATCGGTGCGAACAGTGCCCTCTTCAGCGTCGTCGATTCCATTCTTTTAGGGCATTTGCCATACGAGGACGCCGATGAGCTGGTCGTCGTCTGGGAGAGCCGCCTCGAGAGCGCGTCGGACGTGACGGTATCGCTGGGCAACTTCGAGACGTGGCGCAGTCAGAATACCGTCTTTTTGGAGATGGCTGCGATTCAGCGCCGGCCCTTCAACGTCATTGCGTCGGGCGAGCCGGTGCGAGTGAACGCCGTTCAGGCGACGGCCGCACTGCTTCCGCTACTGGGAATCCGGCCAGCGCTGGGGCATGGTTTCGGTGCCGAGGCAGAGCGACCCGGATCCGAGCCGGTGTGCGTGATCGGTCACGGCTTCTGGCGCGGTCATTTGGGCGGCGATCCCGAAATCGTTGGAAAGCGCCTGGAGCTCGACGGCCGCAACTACACGGTGGTCGGAGTGCTACCGTCCGATTTCGAGATGCCGGGCATGGGAATCTCCGACCTGGGTGCGCCGCAGTTGATCACTCCGTTGATCCTGGATGCTAGCGACGCGAACTACTGGGGCAATCACAACTCGGTGGTGCTTGCCAGACTGAGGAAGGGCGCCACCGTCGCGCGCGCAAATCAAGAGATCGCCTCGCTGGCCAGGCGGTTGGTGGAGCGGCACCCCGAGTGGAACGAGGGCGTGGGCGCCCGAGTCCGCTCGCTACACGAGCAGGTCGTGCGGGGCGTTCGCCCCAGCATCTTGCTGTTGTTCGCCACCGTGGGCTTGGTCCTCCTGCTCGCCTGTGTGAACGTGGCGACTCTGCTGCTGGTGCGAGCCTCGGCCAGACGGCGCGAGATGGCCGTGAGGGCGGCGCTGGGCGCGAAGCGGGGACGCATCGCGCGAGACGTGCTGACCGAGGGTCTGATACTGTCCCTGGCGGGGGGCGCCGCCGGGCTGGTTCTCTGTTTCTATGCGGTCGACGGGCTGCGCGTCATGGCGGGCGCGTGGTTACCAGCGGAACTCGACTTACTGATCGACGCGCGAGTATTCGGGTTCACTCTCGCGGTAGCGATCCTCACCGGCCTGGCTTTCAGCCTATTCCCAGCCTGGACGTTGTCTGGTGTGCGCGCCGGTGAAGCGTTGACCGGTGGAAGCCGGTTGCTGGGCCAGCGGGGACAGAGGTGGGTGAAGCGGGCCTTCGTTGCAACGCAAGTGTCGCTGGCGTTGGTGCTGCTCGTCGGCACAGGATTGTTGTTGCGGGGCTTTTCGCGCCTTGCCGCCGTCGAGCCGGGTTTCGAAACCCGTGACCGAGTCGCGATGTTCATCAGTCTGCCCGACACCCGGTACGGGCAGCGGTCTCGAGTGACGGCGTTTCTCGATCAGCTCATGGTCGAGATTCGGGCGCTTCCCGGTGTGCGCTCGACGGGCGCTTCCATCGCACTGCCGCTGGAGCCGTTGTTCTGGGGAAAGCACGTCACCTTGGAGGAGGCGCCGGCGGAGCGACTGGCCGATGTTCCGAGCGTTGACTTGACGATCGCGACGCCGGGATACCTGGAGACGCTGGGGATTCCCGTGATCAGAGGACGCGGGCTGGAGCGAACTGACCAGTCGGCATCGCGATTCGTGGCGCTCGTGAACGAGACATTCGTGCGCACTCACTACGGGGATGCCGACCCGCTCGGACGGCGGATACGCCTCGCTCCACCCGATCACCTCTTGTCCGATCCGCGTTACCCGCCGCCCTGGTACACGATCGTCGGTGTGGTGGGCGATGTGCATCGACGGGGACTGGCGACACCGGTCCTGCCGGAGGTGTACATTCCCCAGACCCAGGACATGGATGTGGCGCGGGAATTCTTCGTCGTCGTGCGTTCGACG
>JASFLD010000169.1:0-8118 GCA_050118275.1 Gemmatimonadales bacterium | reverse complement strand
GAGCCCTGTCGCTCATCGCTCACCTCCGCTTTCCACCAGGAGTATGGCCGAGATCTCACTAGCCGCCGCACCGGCGACGACCGCCTGGCCGACCGGATCCTCGGGAGCGAGCAACTGCTCGAACGAGACCGGTGGCGAGGACGCAGCGGGCGGACCGAGCACAGCGACCAGCAGCGCGGCAGCCGCCGCGGTCACACCGATCAACGAGCTCCACTTCGCCAGCGGTTGCCACCAGGCCTCCCGTTCGCGGTGCTGGCGCAGGATCGGCTCGGCCTCGGCCACGATGCGATCCGTCAGATCGTCCCAATACGCTCGATCATCCGGCAAGCGCGACTCAAACGAGCTTGGTCCGGGTTCCTCGTTCACTCAGGCCCCTTCCTTTTCATTCGAATCTTCATTCTCGATCAGTTGACGCAGGGCGAGACGCAGCGTCGCGCGCGCGCGAAAACGATGCGTCCGCACCGTGGCGGCGCTGATCCCGAGCATCGCCGCCACCTCGATGCCCTCGAAGCCCTCGATTTCGCAAAGCCGGAAGCAGGCGCGTTGCATCGGCGGCAGCACATCGAGGCCCCGCTGAACGCGTTCACGGACCTGTGCCCGATGCGCCATGTCTTCCGGGTCGGTGGCGTCGATCGGCATCTCGTCGGGCACCGGTATCGAGCTCCAGCGCGCGTCGCGCTCCGCGGCGTTCCGACCCAGGTTGCGGAGTATGGTGAAGAACCAGGGCCCGAACGGTCGGTTCTCGTCGAACGAGGGAAGCGATCGTAGGGCGCGATGGAACGCGTCCTGGACGAGATCCTCCGCATCGTCCCGGCTGGGCGCGAACTCCCAGGCCACGGCCAGCGCCGGCTGGAGGTAGCGGCGAACCAAGGCTCCAAAGGCCTCGCCGTTTCCGCGCCGTGCCCGGAGTACCAATTCCGATTCTGAAACATCGTTCACGTGCATCGCGTCAGAGATAGTCCCTCGGCGGTTTCGTGGATAGTACAGCCGAGGCAGGCGCGGCGTTTACACCAGTGGGAATGCCGACCCGCGAGCCGGAGTCGCGAGTAGCAGCTCGCGGAGGAGGAGGAGATCGTGTTCCGCTCCGGCTCACGACCAGCAATCGTTGACAAAGCGACGTCGGAGACGTATACCTAGCTAAATAGGTATAGCTAGCTAGGTAAGCCGCCGGAGCACAGATCATGGCAAAGCACCGAAACGACAAGCTGCAGGGCACGCTCGCCCTACTCGTGCTCCAAACGCTCTCGGTTCGCGGACCGCTGCACGGCTACGCCATCACCGCCGCCATAGAGCGTTCCTCGGCCGAACTGTTGCAAGTCGAGGAGGGATCGCTCTACCCCGCTCTGCACCGTATGGAACAGCAAGGCTGGCTGAAGAGCGAGTGGGGGATCACCGACAAGAACCGTGAGGCTCGCTTCTACGAAATCACACGCACCGGACGCGCACAGTTGGCCCAGGAGCGCCAGAGCTGGGCTCGGCTGACCGAGGGCGTGCAGCGTGTGCTGAGCTACGCCTGACCGCAGACGCTTTCCAAGGGGTCAAAGATGTCCTGGTATCGCCGCCTCTTCAACTTGATGCGTTCCGATCGAATTTCCCACGACATTGAGCGCGAGATGGACTTTCACCTGGCCGAGCGGTTCGACGAACTCGTGGCCGGGGGCATGAGCGAAGCCGACGCCTGGCGGGAAGCCCGCCGCCGCTTCGGCCACCGCCAGAGCCTCAAGGAGCGCGTTTACGATATCGATGTACTGGCCTGGCTCGACTCGGTGATCGCCGACTTACGCTATGCGGCGCGCGCGTTGCGCGCGAACCCGGGGTTCACCCTGGTCGCCGTGCTGTCGCTGGGACTGGGGATCGGCGCCAACACGGCCATCTTCAGCCTGATCAACGCGGTAATACTCCGCTCGCTCCCGGTGAGCCATCCCGAGGAGATCGTGCAGCTGACCATGGACGAAGGCGGCACCTCCTTCACCAATCCACAGTGGGAAGAAATCCACGATCGCCAGGAAACGCTCGCCGGCAGCTTCGCGTTCTCGGACGCGTTGTTCAATCTGACGAGCGGCGGCCCGGTGCGGCGCGCTCCCGGCGCCTGGGTGAGCGGCGACTACTTCAACGTGCTCGGCGTACCCGCTATCGCCGGCCGGGTGTTGCAGCCCGCCGACGACGTGCGCGGCTGCTCGGGTGTGGCGGTGCTGAGTTACAGCTTGTGGCAGCGGGAATATGGAGGAGCCGCGGATGCGATCGGTCGCACCATTACCCTCGGTGGCCATCCGTTCGAGATCGTCGGCGTGACCGCTCCCGGCTTTGCCGGCATCCACGTCGGCCGAAACGCCGGCGTCTTCGTCCCCATCTGTACGATCGACGTCCTGCGGGAGGGCCGAGGCATCCTCGACGCCCGAAGCACGTGGTTCCTCAATGTCTTTGGACGGCTGCAACCTGGCGGCAGCTTGACCGAGACGCGGGCAGCGCTGTCGGCCCTCGCCGCCACAGTATTCGAGGCGACCGCCCCCCAGCATTGGACCGCCGAAGAGCAGTCGCGCTACATGGAGAGGACGCTCAACGCCGTGCCCGCGGCCAACGGCCTATCCTACGTACGGGGCCAGTACCGCGACGCGTTGTTCGCTCTGCTCATGGTTGTCGGCGTCGTCTTGCTCATCGCCTGCGCGAACGTCGCCCAACTGCTGTTAGCGCGGGCCACGGCCAGGCAGGACGAGATCGCCGTGCGCCTGGCGATGGGATCCGGGCGCGCGCGGCTGGCGCGGCAGCTGCTCACCGAAAGCCTGGTACTGGCACTCTTGGGCGCCGCGGCCGGGGCTCTCTTCGCCCGCTGGTCCAGCGGGATCATCGTCCGGTTTCTATCGCAAGGCGGGCGCCCGGTTTCCCTCGATCTCGCGCTCGACCTCCGGGTCCTCGCTTTCACCATCGCGGTGGCGACCGTGACGGGATTCCTGTTCGGGCTCGCGCCGGCGTGGCGTGCCACGCGGGTCGATCCACAGACGGCGATGCGCGGAGCCGGCCGCGGACAGGTCGGGGGTTCGCGTCAGCGATTCGCGAAGGGGATCGTCGTCGGCCAGGTTGCGCTATCGTTGGTGCTGGTCATGGCGGCGGGCCTCCTGGTGGGGAGCTTCCAGCGCCTCGCGACACTCGACCCGGGGTTTCGCCCGGAGGGAGTACTGGTGGTCTCGGTGGACTGGTCCAACCTGGACCTCTCCGAGGATCGGCAACGTCGCTTTCCCCGCGAGCTGCTGGACCGGATGCGGGCGGTTCCTGGAGTGCGCGAGGCGGGCGCGTCGCTGCTCACCCCGATCAGCGGCACGTCCTGGAATGACGACGTGGTGGTCAACGGCGTCGACGCCGACGAACCGGTGTGGTTCAACGGTGTGAGCGACGGCTACATGAAGGCCCTTGGCACCGACCTGCTGGCCGGCCGTGACTTCACACCGCAAGACCGCGCCGGCGCGGCGCCGGTCGTACTGGTGAATCAGAGCCTGGCGCACCGGTTCTTCGGCGACGCCAGCCCCCTGGGCAAAAGCATCAGCAAGACTGTTCACGACAGCGTCGCTCCACCGATGGAGATCGTGGGCGTCGTGGAGGACGCCAAGTATCGGAAGCTCGACGAGCCGATGGAGGCCACCGCCTACGTGCCGTTCGAGCAAACGGAGCTATGGCGCCCGTCGATCGAGCTGGCGCTGCGCAGCGAAGGCGCGCCGAAAGCGCTGATCCCTGCCGTGACCGAGGCGATGCGCGAGATCCAGCCGGCCATCGCCCTCGAGTTCACCACATTGCACGATCAGCTGGCGACGTCGCTGGCGCGGCCGCGTCTCCTGGCGGCGCTATCGGGCTTCTTCGGTGGGTTGGCGCTGTTACTCGCGGTGATCGGCCTGTACGGCACCATGTCTTATAGCGTGGCGCGGCGGCGGAGCGAGATCGGCATTCGCATCGCCCTCGGTTCGGCGCGGACGGGCATACTGCGCATGGTGGCGGGCGAGGCCGGCGCCGTCGTGGCGATCGGCGTAGCGCTCGGCGCGCTCCTCGCCCTGGTTGCCACCCGGCTGGTGGCCTCGTTCCTCTACGGGGTGACGCCGTCCGACCCTGTAACACTGGCGCTCTCGGCGCTGATTCTCGCGGCGGTGGCGATCGCCGCCGGATTATTGCCTGCCTGGCGTGCGGCCGGGGTCGATCCGATGGTGGCGCTGCGGGAGGAGTGACGAAACCGCCGTGCGACGCGGGTGGCTGCCACGCACGACTCGACGGTTCCCGAGACAGCGAGAGATTCGATGGCTTTGCACAAGAGATTGCTCAACGTATTCCGGCGTAATCGGGTCGCCCGGGAGATCGAGCAGGAGATGGCGTTCCACATCGCCGAGCGAGTCGACGACCTGATGGCACAGGGGATGAGCCCGCAGGAGGCGCGGCGCGAGGCGCGCCGCCGGTTCGGGAACCCGGGCGTCCAGCGCGAGCGTACCCGCGACATCGACATCGTCGTGTGGCTCGACTCGGTGCTGGCCGACGCGCGCTTCGCGCTGCGCTCGCTGGTCAAGCGCCCCGGCTTCGCCGCGGCGGCGGTGACGACGCTGGCACTGGGGATCGGGGCCAATGGTGCGATCTTCAGCGTGGTCAGCGGGGTGATTCTGGGCGATCTGCCCTACCGCGACGCCGACCGGCTAGTGGTGGTATACGGCTCGGACACGGAAGGCCGGTTCGGCATCTCGGAGCGGGAACGGGAGCGTTACGCCCGGGAGGGGCAGGTCTTTCGGAGCGTCGGCGCGTTCGAATCGGGTTGGGCCACCCTTACCGGCGACGCCGAAGCCGAGCGCGTGCGCACGGGCTTTATCGACGCGGACCTCCTCGCCACTCTCGGTGCCTCACCCGCGCTGGGCCGCGGGTTCACCGAGGACGAGGACCGACCCGGAGCCGACGGCGTGGCGATCCTCAGCCACGGTCTGTGGCAGCGGCGATTCGCAGGCGACTCGGCGGTGATCGGTCGCACCATCATCGCCAGCGCCAATCCCGTGACCGTCGTCGGGGTGATGCCCGAGGACTTCCGGCTGCCCACCGCCTATCGCGGCATCCGCAGCGCGTTATACCTGCCGCTGGCGATCGGCGAACCCGACCCGCGCAACCTCCATTACCTTTCGCTCGTCGCCCGGATGGCTGACGGGACGCGCCTCGCGGATGCGCGTTCGTACATGCGTGGCCTCTCGCGAGACTTGAGAGAGGAGATCACGACGCTCCCGGAGACCTTTCAAGCCGAGCTCGTGCCGCTGCGAGAGGATTTGTTCGGATCGGTCTCGTCGACGTTGTTGGTGCTGCAGGGCTCGGTGGCGCTGGTGCTGCTCATCGCCTGCCTCAACGTCGCCAACCTGCTGCTGGCGCGCTCCGAGGGCAAAATGCACGAGATCATGATGCGCACGGCCCTGGGCGCATCGCGCGTCCGTATCGGGCGCCAGCTTCTCACCGAGAGTCTTCTGCTGGGTCTCGGCGGCGGCGCAGCCGGTCTGGCGCTCGCGGTCGGACTCGTGCGCGCGGTTCGGCTGCTCAACCCGCCGGGCGTCCCGCGGATCGACGAGATCGCGGTGGACCCCGGTGTGATCGGATTCACGGCCGCCATCGCCGTCGGGGCGAGCCTGCTGACAGGCCTCGCACCCATCGTTCGTTTGGGCCGCGGAGACGAGCAGGTCACGCTCAGACAGGAGGGACGCGGTAGGACGCCCGGCGTCAACCGCCACCGGCTGCAGCGCTCGCTCGTCGTGGCCGAGATCGCGATCGGGCTGATGCTGGCGATCGGCGCAGGGCTGTTGGGACGCAGCTACGGGCGCATGGCCGGCGTGGACCTCGGCTTCCGGGCCGACCGTGTAGTCACGATGCAGCTGACGCTGCCGCTCGCCAGATACGGCGATGCCGCCAGCGCCCGCGCCTTCTACAGCCAGCTGGCCGAACGGGCGCGGGCCCTGCCCGGCGTCCAGGCGTTCGGCGGCACCAACCAGCTGCCGCTGGCAAGCGATCCGGGCGACTGGGGGATCCGTATCGAAGGCCGCGAGGAGGAGCGGTTGCCCAGCGGGCGCCGTCCCTGGGCCGATTGGAGCGTCGTCACCGACGGCTACCTCGAGGCTATGGGACTCGAGTTGCTGCGGGGGCGTGGATTCAGCCGCGCCGACAATGAACGATCGTTGCCCGTCGTCGTGATCAACGAGACCGCAGCGCGAAACTACTGGCCCGACGGCGACGCGCTGGGTGCTCGATTCAAGATGTCGGCCGACATCGACACCGTGTATCGCACTATAATCGGCATCGTGCGGGATGTGCGGCACGACGACATCGGCAGTACCGATCGGCCACAGATGTATCTGCCGCACTCTCAGTTCCCCGCCACCGCCAACTTCCCCGTCGGGTCGCTCACGCTGGCGGCACGCACGCAGAGTGACCCTCTGGCGATCACCGGCGCCATGCGGCAGCTGGTGCGCGATCTGGATGTCGACGTCCCCGTCTCCAACGTCCGCACCATGGACACCGTGATCTCGGCGGCCATGTCGGTCGGTCGGTTCAACGCGCTGTTATTCGCTGCGTTCGGCATGCTCGGGCTGGCGCTCGTAGCTGTGGGCGTCTACGGCGTCCTGGGCTACACCGTCGCCGAGCGCACGCGCGAGTTGGGCATCCGCGCGGCGCTGGGCGCGCGTCCCCGACAGCTCTCCACCATGGTCGTGGGCCAGGGGGTGCGCGTCGCGCTCGTGGGCGTCGTCGCCGGCCTCGGCGCGACCTGGCTGGCAACCAGGTTGCTCGAAGGCCTGCTGTTCGGCGTCGATGCACACGATCCAGTGGTGTTCGGCGCCATGGCGCTGGTCCTCATCACAGTCGCTGCGGCGGCTTCGTACTTCCCGGCGCGGCAGGCGACAGCGGTGGATCCAATGCTGGCGCTGAGGGAGTAACCTGTCCGGCAAGTTGTTGGCGTCCACGCACTCGGCGTTGCCAACAACCGGCCACGCCCCATCTTTCTCAGCTGACAACCATTCTCGGCTCAAAGGAAGAACTACGTTCCGACCGCGGCGGTGCCGCGGGAGCCGTAGCTGCACGACCACCGGGACACTGCCGCGAAAAAGAGCGACCATGGACGTGATGCAAGCGATTCACACCCGCGCCTCTGTGACGAGCTTTCGCCCCGCGGTGCCGGACCGCGATGCCGTGATGCAGCTGCTCGACGGGGCGGTGCGCGCACCCAACCACCGACTCACCGAGCCCTGGGGCTTCTACGTGCTCGGGGAGAGCTCGAAGCAGCGCTTCGCCGAGCTGCGGAGAGACAACCGGGCTCGAAGGTTCGAGGATCCGGAAGCGCCGGAGGCGCGGCCGGCGTTGGAGAAAGCCTACGCCGGGGTGATGGAGACACCGGTCATCATTGCCGTCAGCACAGTGGTCGCGGACGACCCGGTGCAACGCGAGGAGGACTACGCCGCCACTTTCTGCGCCATCCAGAACATCTTGCTGGCGGCGGTCTCGCAGGGCCTGGGTACCTACCTGCGCACTGGCGACATCTTGGACGAGCCCGCGCTGGCGGAGCTGCTCGATCTGCCCGAGGGAAACCGAGTGGTGGGCATCATCTACCTGGGATACCCGGCCAACGAGCCGAAACCGCGACGCCGCACACCCGCCGCCGAAAAGACCCGCTGGTTGGACTGAGCGGACCGGCCGTCACCCCCGAGCGAGCGTTGGCGCGACATAGGCCGATGAGCCCCGGCTCCGCGACAAGGAGGTCGACACGCTGAGTTGGAACGCGATCGCCGCCCTCGCCGTGGTTCTGCTATTCCAAGGCGAGATTCCACTCCCGGACGGCAGGACCTACCTCGACCGCACGACCCTCACACCGCTGGATGGCGACCGCATACGACAGGTGATCGAGATCTCGGGGCAAGCAGGCGTGACCTGGCGCACCACCTTCGACGCCATACACGAGCGCGCCTCCGGAAGCTGACGTCGGAAATGCGCCGCACCCCGCACCCCAGATAGGCATCGGATAGGAGCAACACCCGGCGGATGCGTACTCTCCGACGGCCGAGCCTCGACCCATGGGGTGGCGGCAACCCCGGGCGCCCACAACTGTTCAGTTTCGGACACACGTGTCCGGAA